>JBKQQE010000151.1:0-3047 GCA_052326245.1 Xanthobacteraceae bacterium
CAAGAAAGGCCCTATCCTGCTGCTTGCGCTTTTCGTCAGGCCTTCAGCGTGACGGAACTGAGCCGACCAAATCCTGCACGCCCCTACGCCCGCAGCTTCAGCCCCGTCGCGGCCTCGAGCTCGGAGATGGCCTGCGCGCCGTTCGCCACCTTGATGGTCGTCATGCCCATGTCGCGCGCCGGCTTCAGGTTGACGCCGAGGTCGTCGAGATAGACGCAACGTTGCGGCTCGACGCCGAGCGCCTGCAGCATCATTGCGTAGATCCGCGGATCGGGCTTGCGCAGGCCGATCTTCGCCGACTCGATGACGTGATCGAACAGCACCATCACCTCGGCGACATAGAGCGTGCGGCCGGAGTGGCTGCCGATGGCGTTGGCGGGAAGGTTGTTGGTGATGCAGCCGGTGCGAAACCGCGCCTTGATGCGCTGCAGCGCCTCCACCATCTCCGGCCGCAGGTCGCCGGCGAGCAGCGGCAGGATCTCCCGGCCGCGCACCTCGGCGCCGAGCGCGCGGGATTCGGCGGCGAACAGTTCGTCGAAGGTGTCGATGTCGACCTCGGCGCGCTCGAATTTGGCCCAGGCGTTCTCCAGGTGGTTGGCCGCGTTGGTGCGCCGGATGATGTCGGCCGGCAGCCCGCGCTCGCGCTCGAACCGCGCGAACGCCTCGAACGGCGAGGAAGTCATCACGCCGCCGAAATCGAAAATCACCGCCTCGACCATGTCAGTTCCCACCCCGTGTCAATTGATGCGCGCGAGGCTAACATCGCGCCGCAGCCCGGACCAGACCGCGGCACGTGCTTCAAACGCCCGTTTCGGCTAGTCTTCCAACCGCGCGCCGGAGTTTTCGTCGCGCGCTGGATGCACAGCCATGACCGATCCCCGCAGGTTTCCGTTTCCCCCCGCCATTCCGGTCGCAGCCCTGCTGGTGAGCTTCGGGCTCGGCCTGATCTGGCCGCTGCCGCTGCAGCTGCCGGGATGGACCCGCTGGCTCGGGCTCGCGCTGTTCACGCTGCCGTTCCTGTTCGCGATGTGGGCGGCGCGGACCTTCCGCCGCCACCAGACCCCGGTCAAGCCGCTCGGCCAGGTCACGGGGATCGTCGACGAGGGGCCGTTCGCCTTCACCCGCAACCCGATGTATCTCTCGCTGATGGTGATGTATGCGGGCGGCGCGCTGCTGTTCGCGCTGCCGTGGGCCTGGGTGCTGCTGGTGCCCGTCTTCCTGGCGCTGCATTTCGGCGTCATCCTGCCGGAGGAACGCTACCTCGCGGCGGCGTTCGGCGAACCGTACCTGCGCTACACCGAACGCGTGCGGCGCTGGATCTAGTTGACACCGGTTCTGACCGACCGACCCTTCGTCGCCGAACGAAACATCCGCGCGGTACCGTTCGCTAGATCGGCGCGTTGTCACGGGTCATAGAAGGAATACGTATGCACGCGATACCCGAAACCAGGCGCCTCGCCACCGCGTCGCCCGAACGCGCGGAACTGTTGCCCGGCGCGCCCTCCTGGCAGCCTTCGCTGCTGTTGCGCGAGCAGACGGCGGCGGCGGCCGACCGCGCCCGCCCCGTGCTCTATGTCCACGGCGCGACGTTTCCCTCGAACTGCTCGATCATGTACCGCTTCGGCGGTGTATCGTGGGCGGATGAACTCAACCGCGCCGGCTTTTCGGTCTGGGGATTCGATTTCGCCGGCTTCGGCGGCTCGGAGCGCTATCCCGACATGAACGCGGAAACCCCGTCATCCGGCCTCCCGCTCGGCCGCGCGGACGATGCGGCGCGGCAGATCGCGCGCGTGGTTCGCACCGTGCTGGAGCGCACCGGCGCGCCGCGGCTGTCGATCATCGCCCATTCCTGGGGAACCATCGCCGCCGGCCTGTTCGCCACCCGCCATCCGGAGCTGGTGGACCGCCTGGTGTTCTTCGGCCCCATCGTGCGACGCGAGCAATTGCTTGCAGAGCCGCCGCTCGGGCCGTGGCGCTTCGTCAGCGTCGCCGATCAATATGCCCGCTTTGTCGAGGACGTCCCGCCCGGCGCGGAGCCGGTGCTGGAGATGGAGGATTTTCCGGCGTGGTCGGAGCGCTATCTCGCCTCCGACCCCAGCAGCTGGACGCGCTCGCCGCCGTCGGTGAAGACGCCGAACGGGCCGCTCGCCGACATCATGGCCGCGTGGTCCGGGCACCTCGGCTACGATCCGGCCAGGGTCACGGCGCCGGTCGCGGTGATCCGCGGCGCCTGGGACTCGCTGTGCACCGATGCCGACGCGGCGTGGCTCGCCGCCGCGCTCGCCGCCACCACCATGGCCGACGTCAAGGTGCCGAACGCCACCCACCTGATGCATCTCGAAACCGGCCGCGGCGCGCTGCATGCCGCATCGATCAAATTTTTGAGCCAAAGGTGAACCGCCATGATCGCCGTCATCTTCGAAGTCTGGCCGGCGGACGGCCGCAAGGACGACTACCTCGACGCCGCCGCGCGGCTGAAGGAGACGCTCGAGACCATGGACGGATTCATCTCGGTGGAGCGCTTCCAGAGCCTCACCGACCCCGGCAAATTGCTGTCGCTGTCGATCTGGCGCGACGAGGACGCGGTGAAGGCCTGGCGCAACCAGCCGAAGCACCGCGCCACGCAGGCGGCCGGGCGCGGCGGCATCTTCCGCGACTACCGGCTGCGGATCGCGGGCATGGTGCGCGACTACACCATGACCGAGCGGCGCGACCAGGCGCCGGACGACAGCAGAGAAGCGCATGGGGACGGGATGGTGTGAGGGGGCGATGTCCATACGTGATGAGAGCGAAGGGCCAGCCGATTTTCTGCGTCACCCGCGGGCATGACCCGCGGGTCCACGCTTCTTCGGCACGCGCTCGGAAGAAAAGCGTGGATGGCCGGGTCAAGCCCGGCCATGACGACGTAGAGGAACTTCGGCTCACTCAAACCCCAGCGTGTGCGCCAGATCCGGCGGCACGCGACCATCGATCACCTCGCGATAGGCGGCCTCGATCGCCGCCTCGCCGGTGCCGGTGCTGATGCGCAGCCAGCGGTCGGTGTCGGC
>JBKQQE010000152.1:0-3260 GCA_052326245.1 Xanthobacteraceae bacterium
CGAGATAGAGCACGGCGCAGCGGCCGTCCTCGCCGAGGCTCTTGAGCTCGTGTTCCAGCCGCTCCTGGAACAGGATGCGGTTCGGCAGGTCGGTCAGCGGATCGTAGTGGGCGAGGTGGGCGATGCGGGCGTCGGCACGCCGGCGCGCGGTGATGTCTTCGACGGTGGTGAGCCAGCCGCCGTCGGCGAGCGGCTGGTAGGAGTACTGGATCGAACGGCCGTCGCCGGGCTCCAGCGTCGACTGCGCCGGCTTGCCGGCGCGCAACAGCTGATCGAACCAGGCGCAGTAGGCGTCGATATCGTCGTGGAAGAAGCCCATCGCCTTGCGATGGATCATGAGCTGGCGCAGCGTGCAGCCCGGTTTCACCACCTCGCCCGACAGCCTGAACATGTCGAGATAGCGCTGGTTGCAGACGATCAACCGCCCGGCGGCGTCGAACATCAAAAGGCCCTGGGCCATGTTGTTGATGGCGGTGTCGAGCCGCTTCTTTTCCTGCGCCAGGTGCTGGCGCGAGGCGTGATGCTGGCGCGAGATCTGGCGCACGATCAGGTACAGCATGGCGGCGATGACCAGGGCCGAGAGCGCGGCGGCGCTGACCTGGAAGCGGGTCTGCGCGTGCCAGCCGGCCAGCGCCGCCTCGATGGTCGTCGTCGCCACCAGGGTGATCGGGTATTCGCTCAGCACCTGGGCGGCGCCGAGCCGCTCCCTGGCGTCGACCGGGCTCGGGAAGCGCAGGACGGCCTGGCCGTCGCGTTCGGCGAGCGCGAGCACGCTCTGGTTGATGCTGCGGTGTTTATCGAGCGCGCGGAAATTCTTGCCGAGCATGTTTTCGGCGTGCGGGTAGCGCGCCAGCAGCACGCCCTCGCGCTTGAACATCGTGATGGAGGAATCATCGCCGAGCGAGACCGAGGCGAAGAAGCGCTCCAGCGTGCCGGGCAGGATTCCCATCGACACCACCCCGAGGAATTCGCCGTTGGCGCCCGCGACCCGGCGCGCCAGCACGATGAGCCAGGCGCCGTTGAAATGGTCCTTGACCAGTTCGATGGTGAACGGGCTCGACCACGGCGATTTCAGCGCCTGGAAACTGGGCTGATCGCCGACGGAGAACGGCTCGATCTTGCCCGGCTCCGAGGTGTTGATGAGTTGTCCGTCGGCGTCAAAGATCCACATGCTGGTGACGTCGGACGCGGTGTTGACCTTGTCCTGCAGCATCGCGTGGGTCTGCTCGCTCGACATCTCGCGGGCGAAGTCCGCGGGCGTCTTGACGCCGGAGGCGCGGATCTGGGCGACGAAGTCCTTCTGCTCGTCGCGGATCTGGCTGATCTGCTGGTCGAAATGGCGCGCCAGCAGCAGCACGGTGTTGCGCAGCTCGCGCTCGGTGCTTTGCAGCACGTGTTCGCGTTGCTGGTCGATCATGAAGGTGACGGCGAGGATGACGCCCAGGATGACGACCGCGCCGCAGCCGATCACCCAGCGCACCACGTGACGACCGGACACTGCGGCGTCGCTGCGCGCGGCGGGATCGGTCGCGCGCCGGCGACCCCAACCCGCACCCAGCATTGCCGCAAGCTTGGCCATCTCTCGCTCCCTCCGGGGTTGAGAAGTACCGCGCCACAGGTGGAAGTCGGGTTAGAATTGAAGGTTACCCAGGCGTTACGGCGCCGACCCGGCCCGCGAAAACCCAGGTTGTGGGCCTGTCGCAGGGGTTTGTCGCATTTCGTCGGTCTGCGACCGGGCTTGCGCCGGCGCCGTCAAGCGGCACGGAACCTGCCGATGAAACAGCCACTTGGAGCGGAGGGCGGGCGCGGCGGGATCCGGCGCCGGTGGCTGCGCAGCCCGCGGCGCGCCGCGCCGATGGTTGAGCAGGCGTTTACCCTGATGCCGAAATCCTGCCACGTCGCGGAATGTTTTCCGCATTCGACGTCGATGAGGGTGGGGTCGCCGCGGCCTATGCCGCGGCGGTCGCTGCCCTGGCGGCGAGCAGCGCGCGGATTTCCGCCGCGGGCCTGGCGGCGCTGAACAGGTAGCCCTGCATCTGCGAGCAGCCGAGCGCGCGCAGGCGCTCGCGCTGCGCCTCGGTCTCGACGCCCTCGGCCGTGGTGGTCATGGCGCGCGAGGCGGCGATGGTGACCACCGCCTGCACGATCGCGGCGGAGCCGTCGGCCTCGGCGACGTCCTTGACGAAGGCGCGGTCGATCTTGATCTTGTCGAACGGGAAGCGCTGCAGGTAGCTGAGCGACGAATAGCCGGTGCCGAAATCGTCGAGCGCGGTGCGCACGCCGAGCGCGCGCAGCTGGGTCAGCACCGCGAGCGCGGCGTCGTCGTCGCGGATCAGCACCGCCTCGGTGATCTCGAGCTCGAGCCGCTCGGCGTCGAGGCCGGCGGTGGCGAGCGCGGAGACCACGTGCAGCGCCAGCGTCGGGCTGCGGAACTGGACCGGCGAGACGTTGACCGCGACTTTGACGTTGTCGGGCCACTGCGCGGCCTCGCGGCAGGCCGACGCCAGCACCCATTCGCCGAGCTGGCGGATCAGGCCGCTGTCCTCGGCGATCGGAATGAACTCGGCCGGCGAGATGGCGCCGCGCCTGGGGTGTTTCCAGCGCAGCAGCGCCTCGCAGCCGGCGACGTGGCCGTCGCGCAGGCAGACCACGGGCTGGTAGTGGATCTCGAAGCCGCCGGCGGCGAAATCGCCGGCGGTGATGATCTGGCGCAGGTCCTGCTCGAGCTGCTGGCGGGTCTTGACGCGGGCGTCCATCTCCGGCTCGAACATCCGCCAGGTGCGGCGCCCGTCGGCCTTGGCCGCGTACATCGCCAGATCGGCGTGCTTGAGCAGCTGGTCGAGGTCCTCGCCGTGCTGCGGGGCGATGGCGACGCCGATCGAGGCGTCGGTCGAGATCTGGTGGCCGAGGCAGTTGCAGGGCTCCCGGATCGTCTCGTAGAGGCGGGTGACCAGCGCGACCATGACGTCGCGGTCGGTGCCGGTCAGCACGATGGCGAACTCGTCGCCGCCGAGGCGGGCGACGAAGCCGTCGTCGCCGACGCAGTCGCGCAGCCGCCGCGCCACCGTCCTGAGCAGTTCGTCGCCGATCGGGTGGCCGAGCGAGTCGTTGATGCTCTTGAACTCGTCGATGTCGAGATAGAGCACGGCGCAGCGGCCGTCCTCGCCGAGGCTCTTGAGCTCGTGTTCCAGCCGCTCCTGGAACAGGATGCGGTTCGGCAGGTCGGTCAGCGGATCGTAGTGGGCGAGGTGGGCGATGCG
>JBKQQE010000153.1:0-2908 GCA_052326245.1 Xanthobacteraceae bacterium
AGACAAAATCCCTCATGAATGAAGCCACCGGGCTGTCCGGCTGCGCCGGCGTAAAACTCCGGCGGCAGAAAGCTCTTTGCGTTGGACGCAGAGGGCTGGGGAATGAACGGCGTGGAGCTGTATGCGAAAATCCGTTACGCGGTTCGGATTGAGGGGATCAGCGGGCGCGAGGCGGCGCGTCGGTTTGGCATCGACCCCCGGACGGTGGCGAAGATGCTGATGTTCTCGCTGCCGCCGGGATACCGGCGCAGTCGTCCGCCGGTGCGTCCGAAGCTGGATCCTTTTGTAGGGATCATCGAGCGGATCCTGGAAGAGGATAAGGGGCGTCCGGCGAAGCAGCGGCACACGTCGAAGCGGATCTTTGAGCGTCTGCGCGACGAGCACGGCTACGTTGGCGGTGTGACGATCGTCAAGGATTACGTGCTGGCGCAGCGTCAGCGGCAGCGGGAGGTGTTTGTGCCGTTGCGGCATGATCCTGGGCACGCGCAGGCTGATTTTGGCGAGGCGCTGGCGGTGATCGATGGGGTGGAACGGGAGATCCACTTCTTCGCGATGGACCTGCCGCACAGCGACGCCGGGTTCGTGCAGGCTTATCCGGCGGAGACGACGGAGGCGTTTTGCGCCGGGCACGTCGCGGCGTTCGACTTCTTTGGCAAGGTGCCGACGTCAATTCTGTATGACAACACGGCGCTGGCGGTGGCCCGGATCCTGGGGGATGGGACACGGCAACGGACGCGGGTGTTCAGCGAGTTGCAATCGCACTACCTGTTTGCCGATCGGTTCGGGCGGCCCGGCAAGGGCAACGACAAAGGCAAGGTGGAGGGTCTGGTCGGGTTCGCCCGGCGGAACTACCTGGTGCCGATGCCGCGTGCGGCGAGTTTTGCCGCGCTGAATGAGCAATTGCTGGCGGATTGCCGCTGCCGTTTCGGCGATCGGCTGCGCGGCCACGAGGAGACGATCGGTGAGCGGCTGGCACGGGACCTGGCGTGCTTCCACGACCTGCCAGCGTCACC
Organism: Xanthobacteraceae bacterium; assembly: GCA_052326245.1. Taxonomy (GTDB): domain Bacteria; phylum Pseudomonadota; class Alphaproteobacteria; order Rhizobiales; family Xanthobacteraceae; genus Bradyrhizobium_A. Next base: position 1,014 of record JBKQQE010000153.1, read on the forward strand.
TTACGAGGCGTGTGACAAGCAGCCGGGGCGGGTGAGTTCGCTATCGCTGGTGCGCTATCAAGGCACCGACTACTCGGTGCCGACCGCCTACGGCCATCGTGAGGTTCTGATCCGTGGCTCCGTCGACAGCGTGGTGATCTCCTGCGGTGCCGAGGTCATTGCCCGGCACGTCCGGTCCTATGAGCGGGAAGACTTCGTCTTTGATCCGTTGCACTACCTGGCGCTGCTGGAGCGCAAGATCGCCGCCCTCGACCAGGCGGCGCCGCTGGCGGGATGGGAATTGCCCAAGGAGTTCGCGACGCTTCGGCGCCTGCTTGGGGCGCGCATGGGCAAGCAAGGCAAGCGCGAGTTCGTGCAGGTGCTGCGTCTGATGGAAGTGTTTACGACCGAGGATGTCGCCGCCGGCGTGCGCGATGCCATTGATCGCGGCGTGATCGGCTTCGACGCGGTGAAGCATCTGCTGCTGTGCCGGATCGAACGGCGACCACCCCGGCTCGACCTGACGGTGTATCCCTACCTGCCGCGAGCGACCGTGGCGACCACCTCGGTGCAGACCTACATGGGTCTGCTCAGCGGGGTGGCGTCATGACCGAGACCCCCCAGGTCTTGCTCGCCCATCACCTCAAGGCGCTGAAGCTGCCGACCTTCCTGCGCGAGTATGACAAGCTCGCCCGGCAATGCGCCGCCGAAGGCGTCGATCACACCCGCTTCCTGTTGCGGCTGGCCGAACTGGAGCTGATCGAGCGCGAGCGGCGGATGGTCGAGCGGCGGATCAAGGAGGCCAAATTCCCGGCGGTCAAGAGCCTCGACAGCTTCGACTTCCTGGCCCTGCCGGCGCTCAACAAGGCCCTGGTGCTGGAGCTGGCCCGCTGCGAATACGTCACCCGCCGGGAGAATATCATCGCGGTCGGCAACAGCGGCACGGGGAAGAGTCATGTGGCGCTCGGTTTGGCGCTGGCGGCCTGCCAGAAGGGCTTGTCGGTCGGCTTCACCACGGCGGCGGCCCTGGTCCACGAGCTGATCGAGGCGCGCGACGAGAAGCGAGTGCTGCGGCTGCAGCGACAGTTTGCCGGCTACAAGCTCCTGGTGATCGACGAGCTCGGCTATGTGCCGCTATCCCAGACCGGCGCTGAACTGTTGTTCGAGGTGTTCAGCCAACGCTACGAGCGCGGCTCGACCATCGTCACCAGCAACCTGCCGTTCGACGAATGGACCAGCGTGTTCGCCTCCGAGCGTCTCACCGGCGCGCTGCTGGACCGGCTGACCCACCACGTCCACATCCTGGAGATGAACGGCGACAGCTACCGGCTCAAGCAGAGCAAGCGGCGTCAGCGCGTCACCCAATCCGCCGACACCCCGGATAACCCATCCGAGGGATGAAGCCGAAGCGCGCTGAGCGCTTTGGGTTTCGTGACGTCACGCTTCGGAGTGGAACCATGCCGCGCAAATCAATCGGTGAGAGGCCTATGACTGACGCCGAACGCCAGGCCCGCCATCGTGCCGCGTCCGCGGCGGGTGTGCCGATCATTCGCATGCGCCGCTCGGCCGATCATCGCGGCCGGGCCCGGCGCTGGCATGACGCCGTCGCCGAACTGACGGAATTGCAGGCGCAGTATGCCGCTTGGCTAGACGCGCTGCCGGACAGTCTGCAGGACGGCGCCACCGCCGACGCGCTGCGGGCAGTCTGCGACCTCGACCTGACCGACCTTCAGGCTATCGACCCACCACGAGGATTTGGCAGGTACTGACCATCCCGGTCCCCCAGGCCCACCACCCCTCGCGTCGCCGGGCAAACCGAGACCCCTGGGAATGCTCCATCCGACCGAGACGCCAGAACGCCCCCGCGGGGGCGATCCGGCATTCGTCCCTGATGCATTTTTACTCCGGCACGCCGA
>JBKQQE010000154.1:0-5175 GCA_052326245.1 Xanthobacteraceae bacterium
CGAGGGGTCCGGTCCGAAAGCCCGAGATCGGTCGGCCCGGCACGAATGGGGTGTCGGCCAGCGCCGCGCCGTGAAAAAGTTCCAGGCGGTTGCCGCCGGGATCGTCGAATGAGATGAAGTCGGCGACGCCCCGGGCGTCGGCTTCGGCGCGGCTCGCGCGCCTGATGCGCGTGCCGGCTGCCTCGAGTCGCACCGCGAGCGCGGCCATCGATGTCGCGTCCTGCGTCTCCCAGCCGGTGAAGGCGAGACGATCTCCGTCCTCCCCCGTGACGACGAAGCGCTGCTTGCGGTCGTCCATGCGGAACACGCGCGTCGCGCCGCCCGCATCGACCTGCTGCATGCCGATCAGACCGGTGGCGAGCGAACTCCAGTCCTCGAGCTTCGCGGAATGGACACCAATATAGCCGAGGGCGGTGAGGGTCATCTGGCGGCCTCCTTCGGATTCGGTCGTGTCAGGTTTCGGCGACGACGGAGTTGCGCAGCACGCCGACGCCGCTGATTTCGACCTCGACGGTGTCGCCCGGCCGCATCCACAGCGGCGGCGTGCGCTTGAAGCCGACGCCGCCGGGGGTGCCGGTGACGATCACGTCGCCCGGCACGAGCGGCATGATGGTCGAGATGTAGGCGATCAGGTGCGGAATGTCGGTGATCATCAGGTCGGTGGTGGTGTGCTGAACCACCGTGCCGTTGAGGCGCGTCTCCAGGGTAAGCTTCGATGGGTCGGGGATCTCGTCGGCGGTGACCAGCCATGGACCGAAGCTGCCGCTGTCGGCGAACGACTTGCCGGCGAGGAACTGGCTGGTGTGGCGCTGCCAGTCGCGGATGCTACCCTCGTTGTAGCAGGCGTAGCCGGCCACATGGGCCAGCGCGTGCTCGATGGAGATGTGCCGGCCGGCGGTGCCGATGATGACCGCGAGCTCACCCTCGTAGTCGAAGGCGTCGCTGACCTTCGGCTTCACCAGCGGCTGCAAGTGTCCGACCTGACTCGCCGGGTAGCGCGCGAATAGGGCCGGATGCTCCGTCACCGTGCGGCCGGTCTCCGCGACGTGGTCGCGATAGTTCAGCCCGACGCAGATGATCTTCTCCGGATCCGGGATTACCGGCGCGAAGGCGAGGCCAGCGAGTGGAATGTCCGGCTGCGCCTCGGCGACGATCCGCCGCGCTGCATTCAGTTGTCCGGTTGAAAGCAAGGTGCGCAGGGTCGGCGCGCCGGACGCCGCGAGCTTCGCGCCGAGATCGATGACGGTGTCGCCGCGCACGGCTCCGTAGCTGGGGCGTCCGTTGCGGTCCTGGTATGATAGAAGCTTCATTCGCGTCCTCGGATAGTGGTTGTGTTCGAAGTGTATCGGGTAGCTCAGATCGCGGCGACGAGCGCGTCCATTTCGCTTACGGTTTTCGCCGAACCGAGCACATAGCGGTCCGGTCGCACCACGGCGCCGCCGATGTGATTGCCCGCGAGCCATTGCTGCAGCTCCGGCGCCGCGTCGGCGACGACGGCGACGTTCTTCTGTTTGAGCTGCTGGCGCAGCGCGCCGGGCAGACTTGCGAGAAAATTCGGTTCAAGCAGCGCGGCGAAGCGGTAGCCGACGTGGTCGTCGAGACGGTCGCCGTCGGCGAGCCGCGGCTGCGGCGCGATCTGGCCTGAGAGGTCGGTAGCACCAGCGGCGAGACCCGGGCCGAGCGGCGGCTTGATGCTCTCCATCCGCGCCGGCTCGCTGCGTGCCAGCCCGCCGGGCACGGCGGCTTCCGCGGCGCGGGTGTTGATGAGGCCGCCGAGCCGCACTGCAAGCTCGATATAGGCGCGCACGTGCGGCGAGCGTTCGCTCTGGTAGGTGTCGAGCAGGCTGTCAGGCGCCTCGTGTCTGATGACGCGCGCGAGCTTCCAGGCGAGATTGGCGACGTCGCGAATGCCGGCGCACAGTCCCTGGCCGAGGAACGGCGGCGTCTGGTGGGCGGAATCCCCGGCGACCAGCAGGCGCCGATCGCGCCAGCGCGCCGCGATTGCCGAGTGAAATGTGTAGCAAGCAGCCCGCTCGAGCTCGGCGTCGTCGCGCGAGATGAAACGCTCGAGCAGGCGCCACACCTCGGCCGGCGCGGTCATTGCGGCAGAGTCCTCGTGCGGCAGCAGTGCGATCTCCCAGCGGCGCCGATTGCCGACGCCGCGCACGTAGGTCGCCGCGCGCGCCGGATTGCAGTACTGCACGCTGTGATCGCCGAGCGCAGGCACCTCGCGGTTGAGCAGGACGTCGACCACCAGCCAGCGCTCGTGGAAGCCGAGGTCCTCCAGCGGCGAGCCGATCACCCGCCGCACTAGCGAGCGGGCACCGTCGCATCCGACCACGTAGCGGGCGCGTGCCGCGCGCAGCGCGCCGGTCGAGAGATCCTCGAAGCGGATAGCGACGCCGTCGGCGTCCTGGTCGAGCGCGAACACCTCGGCGCGCAGCCGTACGTCGATGCTCGCCTTGTCGCCGGCGGCGTCGCGCAGGATTCGCTCGAGTTCGGGCTGGTGAAAGCGGTAGCTGACGTTCCAGCCGAGCGGGCCGACATCGGCCGCACGCGGCCACTCGAGCACCAGCTTTCCATGGGCGTCGACGAAGCGCATGCCGGGGGAGACGTGAGTATGCGGAAGGATCCGTTCGGCGAGCCCGATCGTCTGGAACACGCGCATCACCTCGTCGTCGAAATGGACCGCGCGGGGGAGCAGGTAGATGTCGGCCTCCCGCTCGAGCACCAGCACCGAAAGCCCGCAGTCAGCGAGCAGGTTCGCAAGCGTCGCCCCGACCGGGCCATAGCCGATGATGCAGACGTCGACCGAAGGGGTCTCGCAGGCGGGAGTGGCAGGCATTGTCATAATCCAAAAATTATCGTATAATGATAATTATTGTCATAGCCATGGCGTTGTCAACGAAATTCCTCGGAACAATTCTCAATTTGTGCAAAAATGAAAATCATGAGCGATTCCAGCGGCGCCACCCTTGACGACGCCCGGCCGAGCGTGGGCCGCGCGCTCGCCATCCTCGACCTGTTCACGGTGGACGCACCGTCCTGGACCGCGGAAGCGATCTGCGAGCAGCGCCGGCTCTCGATCCCGACCGGCTACCGCTACATCCGCGAACTGGTGTCGGCCGGGCTCCTGGTGCGGCTGTCGGGCGGGCGCTACAGCCTGGGCCCGAAGATCATCGCGCTCGACCACATCATCCGGCAGTCCGATCCGCTGCTGCGGGTCGCGGCGCCGGTAATGAAGGACCTGGTGCGCCGCACCGGCTGCGCCTGCGTCATCTCCACGCTGCTCGGCGACCAGATTCTCGACACTCACCGCGAGGCCGGCGCGGAGCCGCTGACGCTGGCCTATGGCCGCGGCCGCTCGCGGCCGATGTTCTACGGCGCGGCGCCGAAGGTGATCATCGCCGATCAGCCGACGGCGTGGCTGCGCAAATTGTACGACGCCCATGGCGCCGAGATCGCGGTGGCGGGCATGGGCCGCGACTGGACCGCGTTTCGTCGCGGCCTTGCGGACATCAGGCGGCAGGGCTTCTACGTCTCGCGCGGCGAACTGGAGGCGGACCTCTCCGCCGTCGCTGCACCGATCCGCATCACCGCCCAGGATCCGCAGTCGGCGGTGGCGCTGGTGACGTCGTCCGAGCGTTTCGACCTGCTCGATGTGGCGCAGCTGGCGGCGCTGATCAAGCGCGGCGGCGAGGCGATCGCGGCTGCGATGGCGTCGGAGCGCGGGGTCCGCCATGAGGCGCCACTGAACTAAATGCGGCGCCCCATGTCAGTCTCTGGCTCTATTCACGGCCCCTCCGGTGTTCATGCCTCATACGGGCACGGAAGCGGTCGAACCTGTGCTTCTGCTTGTCGTCGAGGCTGTTGTAGAACGCGATCAGCTTCGGATTTTCCGCCTTCAAAGCGTCCAACCGCGCTTCAAGGAACGACTGGGTGAACGTCAGCCGTTCTGCGAACGACGTCAGATCGGGCTCCTTGGCGCAGAGCTTGGCTTTTGAGTCTTCCAGCGATTTCAGGCGCGCGTCGTGAAACTCCTTGTAGGCGGCCTTTTGCGCGTCGGTGAGGTTGAGATGCTCGGCGAGCCGCTCCGCGATCTCGCGGTGACGGGAGGTATCGCTCGGCTTGTTGCAGAGGTGCTCGAACAGCGCGCTGTGATGCTGTTCGTCCGCCGCCGCCTGGGCTTGCCCCGGGGCCGCGGCAAACGCCGCCAGTGCCACGATCAGTGCCGAAACTTTCATTGTCTTCATTTCATGCTCCCATGCTGGGTTGAGTGTTGGCGATCGCCGTCGATGTCGGACGGTGTCGATCAAAGCACGGCTGGATCGCGCCGGTCATCGACATTGAAGGACGCTTGGCGATTATTTCCTGCCATGACCGGCATGACTGGCATGGCCGCCGCCGGTAGGGCGGCCGCCGCCGTGGCCGCCGCCGCGATAACCGCCGCCGACGTAGCCGCCGCCGACGTAGCCGTCGTCGTCGTCATAGCCGCAGTCGTTGTAGTAGCAGCTGTCGTCGCCGACCGCGCCGCCCACCACGCCGGAGATCACCCCGCCGATGATGGCTGCGGGGAAGGCGCCGCCGCCCCGGTAGTAGCGGACCTGCTCGACGTCCGGGCCCGACTTTGCCAATTGTGAGCCGATTGGGGCGGCCGGTCCCGCAGCGGCGGGCACCGCGGCGAGTATCAAACCGGCCCCGACGATTGTTGCAATATGAATGAAAGTCATCCGACGATCCTTTCGTCCAGGAAAGACGCCCGCGTCATGCGGGCGTCGGAAACAACACCACGCCGCAAGCGTGGTGCATATTGGTCGGCCGCGCCGAGGCGCCTTTGATCTTCCTCAAGCGGGCGCTCCAAGTCCGCTGCGACGATCGGGCAAATGGCGAACGGTCAATTGACCGTAGCGGCCGCGCCAGACGGCAACAGACTCGGAAACTACCTACGCTGGTGACACGTCCGATGTTGAATGCTAGTGGAGTGGATTTGACATTCGCTACTCACTTGGCCGCAAGCTCGCGAAGCGAATGTCAAATCCAAAACTCCACTAGTGTTGTGACTCTAACGCTTGTTTCGCTTTGGCGACTTTTTCGAGGATTTGGCTGGCTGACTTGGTCCAGACGAAGGGTTTGGGATCAGCATTGTGGTTTTCCAGATATTCCATGATGGCGGTC
>JBKQQE010000155.1:0-21425 GCA_052326245.1 Xanthobacteraceae bacterium
GCTGGTCGAGGATTCCGCCAACGACGTCGGCACCGGCGTGCAGAAGGCACGCAAGCTACTCGAGCGCGACCAGGTCAACTTCATCATCGGCGACGTCAATTCCGGGATCGCCGCGGCGGTGGCGCAGGTCACAAACGAAAAGAAGGTCCTGCACATTGTCTCCGGCGGTCATACCGACACCATCACCGGGAAGGATTGCAAGTGGAACGTGTTCCGGGTCTGCAACACCACGCGGATGGAGGCCAATTCGGTCTCGGACCTGCTGTACAACAAGTACGGCAAGAAATGGCATTTCATCACGCCCGACTACGCCTTCGGCCACACGCTGTTCCAGGCCTGTTCGGACAATCTGAAAAAGCTGGGGGGCACCGTCACCGGCAATGAGCTTACCCCGCTCGGGACCACCGACTTTTCCGCCTATCTGATCAAGGCGCGTGCGGCAAACCCCGATGTCCTGCTGCTGCTCGTGCAGGGTTCCGACATGATCAACTGCCTCAAGCAGATCGTTCAGTTCGGCCTCAACAAGCAGATCCATATTGCCGGCACGCAGCAAGAGCTGGAATCGCTCGCCGGCCTGCCGCCGGAAGCGCGCATCGGCATCTGGATGTTCGAATGGTACTGGAAGCAGCCAGGTGTCCCGGGCGTCGAAAAATTCGTCGCCGATATTCGCAAGGTCAATGGCGGCAAGGTCCCGACCGCGCGGCACTGGTTCGGCTACACCTCGGCCATGACCTTTGCGCTGGTGGCCAACCAGGAAAAGACCCTGGACTCGCTGAAACTGGCAACGGCGCTGGGCGATTTTGAACTGCCGCCGGAGGTCAAGCTGCAGCCGAACAAATGCTACTATCGCAAGGGCGACCATCAGCTCATGACGTCCGCTTTCGTCGGTGAAGCCCAGTCGAACGGCAAGGACGATCAGGAGGACTTCTTCCACGTGGATCAGGTCGTTGCCGGCGACAAGACTGCGCCGCCCGTGACCGAGACCGGCTGCGCGATGCAGTTTCCCACCTGATCCAACCCACCCCTGTTCCGGTTCGAGAAGCAAGTCTTCCCGGTTCGGAATTGTGTTTCCCCACGCCCGGTGGCACATGGCCCAGCTTCTGCTGTTCAACGTCACGAACGGACTGATCATCGGCGCCTTCTACGTCCTGATGGCGCTCGGCCTGTCGCTGATCCTCAATCTGAGCAATGTGATCAATTTTGCACATGGCGGGTTTCTGGTGATCGGCGGTTATATCGCCTATGCGATCACGCCCTATGTGGGCTTTTGGGGAGCGTTGCTGATCGCGCCGCCGTTGACTGCCGTCATCGGCCTTGCGGTCGAGCGCGCGTTGATCCGGCCGCTCTATGGCCGGGATCCGCTCTATAGCCTGCTGCTGACGTTCGGTCTGGCATTCATCATCGAGGACGGCACCCGTTACATCTGGGGTGCGCAGGGCAAGCCGGTTACGATCCCGGATTTTCTGGCGCGGCCCCTGAGCGACGAATTCTTCTTCATCACGGGATACCGGCTGTTCATGGTGGCGGTGGTGGTGGTCGCGGTTGCGACGTTGTTCCTGCTGCTGCGCTATACCCGCCTCGGCATCCGCATCCGCGCCGGTACGCTCGACCTCGAGACGGTCTCGGCGCTCGGCGTCAATGTGCGGATGCTCCGCTCGCTCAACTTCGCCGTCGGCATCTTCCTCGCGGGTCTCAGCGGCGTGCTTGCGGCCGGACAGCTCGGCCTCGAGCCGACCATGGGGACCGGCCTGCTGATGCCGAGTTTCATCGCCATCATCGTCGGCGGTGTCGGCAGCCTGCCGGGGACACTGCTCGGCGGGCTGCTGATCGGCGTCGCTTCCGGAATGACCGCGGTGTTCTTCCCCGCCGCCAGCGAGGCCATCATGTACGTGCTGATGGCAGTGGTCCTTCTGGTTCGCCCGCGTGGTCTGCTGGGCGAAGAAGGAATGATGACGTGACGGCAGAACAGACACGCAAGCTGATCTTCCTGATCGCGATCTGGGCGGTGTTGCTGGCGGCGCCCTACTGGATGGTCCCGCTCGGAGGGTACACCGCGCTGGCGACCCGCGTGCTGGTGCTCGGGCTGGCGGCCATGTCGGTGAACTTTCTGCTCGGGTTTACCGGGGTGCTGTCGTTCGGTCACGCCGCCTATTTCGGTCTCGGCGCCTACGGCGCCGGACTGACGCTGAAGTTCCTGATGTTGAGCACCCCGCTCGCCCTGTTGCTCGGAATGCTGCTCGGCGGCCTCGCAGGCGCGCTGCTGGGCATGCTGATCGTTCGGCGGCGCGGGGTCTACTTCGCGATGGTGACGATCGCGTTCGGCCAGGTGTTCTACTACATCGCATTCCAGTGGAGTTCGCTGACCGGGGGCGATGACGGATTGCGGGGATTTTCCCGCCAGCCGCTCGAGCTTGGGCTGTTCAGGGTCGATATCCTGTCGAGCGCCAACAATTTCTACTTCTTCGTTCTGTTCTGCTTCGCGCTGGCCGTCGGCGTCATGGGGTTCATTCTACGCTCGCCGTTCGGCCGCACCATGATCGCGATCCGGGAGAACGAGCGCCGCGCGCGCTTCCTCGGCATTCCGGTGGAACGACATATCTGGATCGCCTTCACGCTGTCCTGCTTCTTCATGGGGTTCGCCGGCGCGCTTTATGCCCTCGTCAACAATTTCGCCGACCCGAAGGGGCTGCATTACAGCCAGTCCGGCGATTTCGTCATGATGGCCGTGATGGGCGGGATGAGAACCTTCTGGGGGCCGCTGCTGGGCGCGGCGGTATTCGTCATCCTGCAGGATTATCTTTCGAGCATCACGATCAACTGGATGTCGTTCGTTGGCGCGCTGTTCGTGGCGGTGGTGCTGTTCTTTCCCCGCGGGCTGCTCGGTTTCGTTCAGAGAAGGAGCGAAACATGAACGTTCTCGAAGTTCGCAACGTGACCAAGAAGTTCGGCAATCTCGTCGCCGTGCAGGGCGTGTCGCTGAATGTCGCGAAAGGAGAGCTGCGCGCCGTGATCGGTCCGAACGGCGCCGGCAAGACCACCTTCTTCAACCTCATCAGCGGCTTTTTCCCGCCGACCTCCGGCACCATCGTGTTCGACGGACGCGATATCACCGCGCTGCCGACCCATCAGCGCGTCATGCGCGGGATGGCCAGGACATTCCAGATCACCGAGATCTTTCCGGAACTGACGGTTCTTGACAACGTGCGCATCAGTACGGAAGTGGCGGCAGGCTTTCGCCTGCGCCCATGGATCAGCCGTGCCGAGACGACGGATATCCGTCGCAAGGTCGACGAGACCCTTGCATTGGTGGGGCTGGGGGCCAAGGCCGACCGGCTGGTCGGCGAACTCTCCCATGGCGACCAGCGCGCCGCCGAGATCGCGATGGCGTTGGCGCTGCGGCCGCACCTGCTGCTGCTCGACGAACCGACGGCGGGCATGGGTGATCAGGAGACGTTCGAGGTCTCCCAGCTGATCCGCCGTCTGCATCGCGACAGCAACTACACCATCGTGCTGATCGAGCACGATATGCGGGTGGTGTTCAACCTGGCCGATCGGATCAGCGTACTCGATCAGGGCAAGCTGCTCGCGGAAGGTACGCCGCAGGAGATCGCAGCCAGCGAGGCCGTCCAGGCCGCCTATCTGGGTAAGGCCGCATGACCGCAGCTCTGAGCGCCGAGGGCCTCCATACCTATTATGGCAAGAGCCATATCCTGCGCGGCATCGACCTGGAGGTGGCGGAGGGGAAAATCACCGCCTTGCTCGGTCGCAACGGTGCCGGAAAGACCACGACGGTGCGCAGCCTGATGGGGCTGACGCCGGCGCGCCAGGGCCGCGTGACGATATTCGGCAAGGACACGACGCATTGGCCGACCTTTCGTATCGCCGCGCAGGGCGTGGGTTATGTTCCGGAAGGCCGGCGAATCTTCGCCAACCTCAGCGTCGAGGAGAATCTGAAGGTGCCGCTTGAACGCGGAGGCCGCTGGACCATCGATCGGATCTTTCAGCTGTTTCCCCGCCTCGCGGAACGCAAACTCAACCGCGGCCGGCAACTCTCCGGCGGAGAGCAGGAGATGCTGTCGATCGGACGCGCGCTGTTGCTCAATCCCAGGCTGCTGATCCTCGACGAGCCGTCGCAGGGGCTGGCTCCGCTGGTGGTCCGCGAAGTGTTTCGCATCGTCCGGACAATGAAGGATGAGGGCATTTCGGTGCTGCTGATCGAGCAGAACGCGCGCATGAGCCTGGAAATTTCGGATCATGCCTACGTGCTGGACGACGGCAGCGTGGTTTATTCCGGACCGGCGCAGGAACTCGCGGCTGACGAAGCGCGGGTCAGGGCCCTGGCCGGTGCGAGTGCCGAAGAATGGACGTTGACGTAGGGAACCGTCGAGCCATTGCGGGCTTGGTGGATGCGTGCTCAACGCGCGTCGCCAAGCCGACCATCGCCATCGTCGAAGCCTGCGACGTCGCTTTCCTATTCGATTATGTCGTCGGCGCGAGCGAGCAGCGTCTGCGGCACCTCGATGCCGAGTGCCCTGGCAGTTTTCAGATTGACGACCAACTCGTATTTGGTTGGGCCTTGCACCGGCAGATCGGTGGGCTTCTCGCCTTTAAGTATGCGATCGACGTAACCAGCGGCGCGCCGGAACTGATCGACTATGTGAGGTCCATAGGAGACCAGGCCGCCGCCGGTGACGTAGTAGCGCTCATAATAAACTGCGGGCAACTTATGTTCGCTTGCCAGTCTGATGATCAGCTCGCGATGTTGAGTCGCCAATGGGGTTGCTGTCACGATCAGACCGCCATTCGGCGAGCGCGCGAAGGCGGCGATGTCGCGCTCTATCTCGCCGGCGTCGCGGATATTGATCAGGCTCAGCTCAACCCCGATCGATGGTGCCATGGCGTCGATCACGGCCCACTGGCCAATGCCGGTTGATGAGTTTGGATCGCGAATGATTGCCGCTCGCGTCAGCGGCGGCGCTATTTGCTTGAGAAGCTCCAGCCACTTTCCGGCGATACCATATTCGAACGGGAGGAAACCGGTGACGTTTCCGCCCGGTCGGGCCAGGCTATCAACGTAGCCAGCACCAACCGGATCGGTGACGATCGCAAACACGATTGGTATGGTGCGTGTCGCCTGCAGGAGCGCCCCCATAGCGGAGCCTGCCCCGGCAAAAATGACGTCTGGCGCAAGCGCTACAAGCTCTGCAGCGGAGCGGCGAATTTGGTCGGCGTCTCCAGCGCCCCGTGCGTAGTCAATCCGCACGTTGCCACCGTCCGTCCAACCCAACTCATGGAGCCCTTCTTGAAACGCTGCGATGCGTTTCTGGTATTCCGGATCTGTCGCTGTCCCTGCCACGAGCACGCCGATTCGCCTTGCCCGTTCGGGCTGCTGCGCCCGCGCCGCGATTGGCGATGCTGCCGCGCCGCCGACGAGTGCGATGAACTCGCGCCGCTTCATGGTCGCTCCTGCGATCGGACCGTCGCAGTGTAGTCCCAAACTCGGTATCCGGAAGACGTTGGGGGAAGTCCTGAGGAATATCTTTGGGGTCGCCGACGTCCGCTCCGGGTCGATCGCGTCGTTTTGACCGTTGGCCGCCCACTTCCGGTCTTCCCCGCAAGCAGGCCTTTTCAGGGGCCGTCGGCATGTCTTGATCGTGCCAACAACAGGGATAAGGCGGTTAGAGTGATCGTTGAACAGACTCAGTGCCGCGCTTCGAGAACCATGTTAAGTGCCGTTTCCGCGGCTCGACGGACCTGACTGAAGCCGCCCGCCTTGATTACCTCGGTCAGTTTCGCCTGTCCGGCCTGGGCGCCCAGCGCCATGCCCACCTCCTGCGATAGGGATACCGGTACGCAAGCCATGGTCGAAAACGCATAGGCGACGCGTCCGACCGGCCCGAGATTGTCTTCCGTTGCATCGCCCGCGAGCGGCTCCATCAGCATCCAGGTCCCGTCGGGCTTCAGCGCGCGGTGGATGTGGGCTGCGGCCCCCACCGGATCGCCGAGATCATGCAACACGTCGAAACATGTCACCAGGTCCAGATCCGTGGCAGGAAAATCCTTTGCCTTGGCCACCTCGAAACGGACATTGCCGGCACCACTCTGGCGCGCATGGGCCGTCGCGTGCTCAATCGATGGCTCGTGGAAGTCGTAACCGACAAAGGTAGAGTTTGGGAATGCCCCGGCCATGATGAAGGTCGAATAACCGGTGCCGCAGCCGACATCAGCGACTTTCGCACCCCGTTCCAGCTTGGCTACCACGCCATCCAGAGCCGGCAACCACTTCTGGACGATGTTGGCCGAATAGCGCGGTCGCAGCATCGCACCGATTGCGCAGAACAGGCAGCCGGCATGATCGCCCCAATCAACCCCGCCGCCGGTCTTGAATGCCTCTTCGATCAACGGTTGCGTCTGATAGAGAGCCGCGACAGCATCAAACCCACCGCCCATGAAGAATGGACTTTCTTCGTTCGCGAATACCATTGCTTGTTCCGGCGGCAACTCGAATCGCCGGCTGGCCGGATCGTAAGTCAGATAGCCAGAGGCCGCGTTTTGCGCGAGCCATTCGCGGGCATAGCGTTCGGAGATGTTTGCCTTCCTGGCGAGCTCCGCGCTGGTCATCGGCCCGACGCCGTTCAGTGCCTTGTAGAGACCAAGACGTACACCGATCCGCACCAACGGCACGCTTATCGCAGCGCCAAGATCGACGACCATCTTTCCCAGGAATTGCTGAAGTTTCGCTTCGTCAATCATGATGTCCCCCTCAACGTCACTGCAAAAGCGTGATGAATTTGGGTCGCCGCATATGCCCTCGGGATGGACGATTGTAAACTGGAAAGCATGGCCGCACAGCAAAAAATGGGGCGCTAGATTGATCGGATACGGAAAGTGGACCGCAGCGCAAACCCGGAGGTTTTTCGTGACGGACATCACGCTGGACAACAGTGGCACCAGGCTGGCGCTGTCGGTTTATGGGGCCGCCGAAGCCGAACCCGTGCTGTTCCTGCACGGCATCTCGATGAGCCGGGATACCTGGGAGGAAATCGCGCTCAGGCTGATGAACCGCTATCAGGTCTGGACGCTGGACTTTCGTGGGCACGGCCACTCCGGCCACGCCTCGAGCTATGAGGCCGCGGACTACACGTCGGATGCCGAGACCGCGCTGGCGGCGATCGGTCGCCCGGCGGTCGTGGTCGGGCACTCGCTCGGCGGCTGCGTCGCGGGCATGCTGGCCCAGGGCAGCAACAGCAACGTGCGCGCGGTGTTGCTGGAGGATCCGCCGTGGTATCTCGGCGAGCCGGGCGAGTGGGGACAGTCGGTCTATCCGAAGCTGTTCGCGTTCGTCAGCGCGCAGCAGGCGAAATGGCAGCAGGAGCGGGCGCCGCTCGCGACCTACCTCGAATTTTCGACCAACGCGCCGTCGCCCATGGGCGGACTAGCCCGCGATCACTTCTCGCCGCGGCACCTGTTGAGTTACGCTTCCGCGCTGCAACGGCAGGACAACCGGTGCTGGGCCAACGTGATCGGCTCCGGGGCCCTGGAAGCCATCGCCACGGGCCGGGCATTTCGCTGTCCCGCCAAGATCATTCAGGCCGATCCGGGGTGCGGCGCCGCGCTGCTGGAAGGACACGAGATCCGCCTGGCTAGGACCAACCCGGAAGCGGAAATCGTTCGCTACGCCGGCTCCGGCCACCGCTGCCACGCGGCACGGGCGTTCGAGGCGCGCTTCCTGGCGGACCTCGAGGGCTTCTTGTCGAGGGTGGCATAGCATCAGGGCGGCGTTCAGGCTGTCCTGAAGCGCCGCCCTTGCTTTCGTATCAGCCCGCGAGGGCCGGGTGCCGCGATCAGGCGAGATCGAAGCGGTCGAGGTTCATCACCTTGGTCCACGCCGCCACGAAGTCGTGGACGAAACGCGTCCTGGAGTCCTCGCAGCCGTAGACTTCCGCGATGGCGCGCAGCTGCGAGTTCGAACCGAACACCAGATCGACGCGGCTGCCGGTCCACTTCAGTTCGCCGGTGGAGCGATCGCGGCCCTCGAACGTCTCTTCGGCGGCCGAGGTCGCCTTCCACGCCGTGCCCATGTCGAGCAGGTTGACGAAGAAGTCGTTGCTCAGCGTCTCCGGATGCTTGGTGAAGACGCCGTGCGGGGACTTGCCGGCATTGGCGCCCAGCACGCGCAGGCCGCCGATCAGCACCGTCATCTCGGGGGCGGTCAGCGTCAGCAGTTGCGCCTTGTCGACCAGCAGCTCCTCCGGTGAAACGGCGTACTTGGCCTTCAGGTAGTTGCGGAAGCCGTCCGCGGCCGGCTCCAGCACCGCGAAGGACTCCACATCCGTCTGCGCCTGCGACGCATCGGTGCGGCCCGGCGTGAACGGCACCTCCACCTTGTGCCCGGCCTTGTTCGCCGCAAGCTCGACCGCGGCGCCGCCGCCGAGCACGATCAGGTCGGCGAGCGAGACCTTCTTGCCGCCGGACTGCGCGTTGAACTCCTTCTGGATCGCTTCGAGCTTCGAGAGCACCGTCGAAAGCTGCGCCGGCTGGTTGACTTCCCAGTCCTTCTGCGGCGCGAGGCGGATGCGCGCGCCGTTCGCCCCGCCGCGCTTGTCGGAGCCGCGGAAGGTTGCCGCCGAGGCCCAGGCCGTCGCGACCAGTTGCGAGACGGAGAGTCCGGAGCCGAGGATCTTGCCCTTCAGCGCGGCGATGTCCTGGGCGTCGATCGGCTTGTGATCGGCCGCCGGAATCGGGTCCTGCCACAGCAGTTCCTCCGCCGGGACCTCCGGGCCGAGATAGCGCGCGCGCGGGCCCATGTCGCGGTGCGTCAGCTTGTACCAGGCCCGGGCGAAGGCGTCGGCGAACTGGTCCGGATTCTCGTGGAAGCGCCGCGAGATCTTCTCATAGGCCGGGTCGAACCGCAGCGCGAGGTCGGTGGTCAGCATCGACGGCGCGTGACGCTTCGACTTGTCGTGCGCGTCCGGCACGGTGCCGGCGCCGGCGCCGTGCTTGGGCGTCCACTGGTGGGCGCCGGCCGGGCTCTTGGTCAATTCCCATTCGTAGCCGAACAGGTTCCAGAAGAAGTTGTTGCTCCACTTCGTCGGCGTCGTGGTCCAGATCACTTCCAGGCCGCTGGTGATGGCGTCGCCGCCCTTGCCGGTGCCGAACTTGCTCTTCCAGCCGAGGCCCTGCTCCTCGATGCCGGCGCCCTCGGGTTCGCGACCGACCAGCGCCGCATCGCCCGCGCCGTGGGTCTTGCCGAAGGTGTGGCCGCCGGCAATCAGCGCCACGGTCTCTTCGTCGTTCATGGCCATGCGCGCGAAGGTCTCGCGAATATCCTTGGCCGCCGCGAGCGGATCCGGCTTGCCGTTCGGCCCTTCCGGATTGACGTAGATCAGGCCCATCTGCACCGCGCCGAGCGGATTGGCGAGCTGGCGGTCGCCGCTGTAGCGCTTGTCGCCGAGCCAGGTGTCTTCATTGCCCCAGTTGACGTCCTCTTCCGGCTCCCAGACGTCGACGCGCCCGGCGCCGAAGCCGAAGGTCTTGAACCCCATCGATTCCAGCGCGCAGTTGCCGGCCAGGATCATCAGGTCGCCCCAGGAGATCTTGTCGCCGTATTTCTGCTTCACCGGCCACAGCAGCCGGCGCGCCTTGTCGAGGTTGGCGTTGTCCGGCCAGCTGTTGAGCGGCGCGAACCGCTGCTGCCCGGCGCCGGCGCCGCCGCGGCCGTCAGCGATGCGGTAGGTGCCCGCGCTGTGCCACGCCATGCGGATGAACAGCGGCCCGTAGTGGCCGAAGTCGGCCGGCCACCAGTCCTGCGACTTGGTCATCAGCGCGACGATGTCCTGCTTCAGGGCCTTGTAGTCGAGCTTCTTGAACTCCGCGGCGTAGTTGAAGTCCTTGCCCATGGGATCGGACAGGGCGGAGTGCTGGTGCAGGATCTTGAGGTTCAACTGGTTCGGCCACCAGTCACGGTTCGACCTGCCGCCATGCATTACCGGGCATTGGCCGGCGCTTCCG
Source organism: Xanthobacteraceae bacterium (assembly GCA_052326245.1). Classification (GTDB taxonomy): domain Bacteria; phylum Pseudomonadota; class Alphaproteobacteria; order Rhizobiales; family Xanthobacteraceae; genus Bradyrhizobium_A. Next base: position 10,012 of record JBKQQE010000155.1, read on the forward strand.
GCAACTTTTTCGTCCATCGCTCTCTCCGATCGTGGCTGGGTTGGTTGAACAGCTGAGTGGCTCCGGGACACCAGGAACCATGTCGCCCCGCTGACTGGACTCAAGAACAATCCGGCCGGGGGCGCCAGCTCTGCCTGCAGGCTTCTAGCAAAGTTCCGTCATAAGTTTAAGTTGGATTTGCTGATTAGAGGAATAAGATGTCCTTATCATGAACCTGACGCTGAAGCAGCTTCGGTATTTCGAGGCGCTGGCCCGGCTGGGGCATTTCGGCCGGGCGGCGGATGCCTGCGCCATCTCCCAGCCCGCCTTGTCGATGCAGGTCAAGGAGTTGGAGGAGCAGCTCGGCGCGGCGCTGTTCGAACGCGGCGCGCGCCAGGTGTTGCTGACCGGCTTCGGGGAAGAGTTCGCGCTGCGCGTCCGCGAGATCCTGCATTCGGTCGACGAACTGGGAGACCTGGCGGGAGCCGCGCGGGACCGGCTGGTGGGACGGCTGCGCCTCGGCGTGATCCCGACGGTCGCGCCCTACCTGCTGCCGACGCTGATCGGCAACCTCACGCGCCTGAATGCCGGCCTCGAGGTCCACGTGCGCGAGACGCTGACGGCGAAGCTGATCCAGGAACTGGTGGAAGGCCGGCTCGACACCGCCATCGTCGCGCTGCCGGTGTCGGAGCCGTCGTTGACCGAGGTGGCGCTGTTTGCGGAAAGCTTCGTGCTGGTGCGACCGAGCGAGGACGAGGGCAAGCCGGTGCCCAGCCGCAAGACGCTGCGCGAAATGCGGTTGCTGCTGCTGGAGGAGGGGCACTGCTTCCGCGATCAGGCGCTGTCGTTCTGCAACATGAATTCGGCGCTGACGCGGGAGCTGCTGGATGCCAGCTCGCTGTCGACGCTGGTGCAGATGGTCAGCGCCGGCATCGGCGTCACCCTGATCCCGGAAATCGCGGTGGCGGTGGAGACCCGCTCGGCGCCGGTCTCCGTCGCGCGCTTCAAGAGTCCGAGACCGTCGCGGACCATCGGCATGGTCTGGCGCAAGACCAGCCCGCTCGCCAAGCAGCTGTTGCAGGTTTCCGAAGTGGTTCGCCACTCCGCCGACGCGCTGCGCCAGCAGCACGCCGCGGGGTCGTCTTCGCGCAGCGCCCGGGCCTGAACGGCGGCGCGGTTGTCCCAGATCAATGCGCCCGCCGCTGCGGGCTCGACAATTACAGTTCGCTTGGTTCCGGGTGCGCTTCGAAGCCCCCATCGTACCTGACCGTACGGAAGATCGGTCGTCCGGCGGCCGGCCCCTAATTCAGCGCGGGACGAGACAATGGCCGAGACCATCGACGATGGGTCGCTCTATGCGGCCCGCAAGAAGATCTATCCGCAGGCGGTTCACGGCAAGTTTCGCCGGATAAAATGGTCCATCCTGGTTCTTACGCTGACTATCTACTACTTGCTGCCGTTCGTCCGTTGGGACCGCGGGCCGGGTCTGCCTGATCAGGCCGTGCTGGTCGACCTTCCGCAGCGCCGGTTCTACTTCTTCTTCATCGAACTGTGGCCGCAGGAGCTCTATCACTTCACGGGGCTGCTGATCATCGCGGCGATGGCGCTGTTTCTGATGAACGCGATCGCCGGCCGGGTGTGGTGCGGCTACCTGTGCCCGCAGACCGTCTGGACGGACCTGTTCGATACGGTCGAACGCCTCGTCGAAGGAGACCGGCGCGAGCGCATGTTGAACGACCGAGGTCCGATGACCTTCACGAGGTTTCGCAGGCTCGCCACCAAGCACGCGGTGTGGCTCCTGATCGCGTGGTGGACCGGCGGCGCCTGGGTGCTGTATTTCACGGATGCGCCGACTCTGGTGAAAGAACTGGCCACGCTGCAGGCGCCATTTGTCGCCTGGCTCTGGATCGGCATTCTGACCGCGACCACGTATACCTTTGCGGGCCACGCGCGCGAGCAGGTCTGCATCTTCATGTGTCCATGGCCGCGCATCCAGGCCGCCCTGACCGACGAGTGGGCGCTCAACGTGACCTACCGCGGCGACCGCGGCGAACCGCGGATGTCGGTCAAGAAGGCGCAGCGGCTGCGCCAGCAGGAGGGGCGCGCAGGCGACTGCATCGACTGCCAACAGTGCGTCAATGTCTGTCCGGTCGGGGGCGACATTCGCACCGGAACCCAGCTTGCCTGCATCCAGTGCGGCCTGTGCATCGACGCCTGCAACAACGTCATGCGGCAGATCGGCCGGCCGACCGGCCTGATCGCCTACGACACCGATATCAATGCCCAGCTTCGGATCGCCGGAAAGCCGCCGGTCTACCGGCTGATCAGGGCGCGCACGGTGATGTACGCCGCGATCATCGTGGCGGTTGGCGGCATCATGTCCTATGCGCTGGCGACCCGCAGCCCCATCCACATCAGCGCGCTGCACGATCGCAATCCGCTTGCAGTGATGCTGTCCGACGGCGGCGTCCGCAACGACTATACCGTCCTTGTCCTCAACAAGCGCGGCACCGCACGTGAATTTGCCATCGACGTCGTCGGGCTTGCCGGTGCGACGCTGCAAAGCGCCGGCATCGACCAGAACAACGGGCGGCTCGTCGTCGACGTCGGCCAGGACCAGACCCGGGAAATCCGGCTGTCGATCAAGGTCAAGCAGGCAATGGTGCCGGCGCGGTCCGCCGGCATCGTGATCCGAGCCACCGATCTGGCGAGCGGGGAGAGCGCAAGCGCCTCCGAGCACTTCGTGCCGGCCGATAGCGGAGCCGGCGGGCCGCAGTGAAGCGCCGTTCCACCGCATGATCGAGATCGCGGGCTTCGCTGCTCCGAGGCGCGTCGACAAGCCCGGCAGGTCTTCAAGAACGGCCTGATCCTGTGCTCGGATTTTGACTCAAGCGCCAGAGATGACGAGATCGATGATCGGATCTCATCTCCTCATGCTCGAAACGCGTCGCGAGGAACGCGACGGCGTGGGCCGCTCAATCGATATCCGAGAAGTCGATGCCGCTGTTCTGCTTGGCGGCGTCGTTGATGCAATCGGAATAAGCCCGCCAGCGTTCGATGAAGCCCAAACCCTTGGCATCCTTCGCGGCCTTGTCCTTGCACTGGGCCTTGATGTGCTTGACCACCGCCTGCTCTTTCTTGGAAAGCTTCTCGGCGTGGGCAGGCGTTGTCATCGAACCGACGATGACAAATGCCGTGGCGACGACTGCTGCAGACAGCCCGGTCAGAATACGAGACATGGCGACACGTTCTCCGTGATGAAATTGTTCAGGCCTTATAACGGGATACGCTACGGAGGTTGTGTGACAAACACGTGACGCGAGGTTGTGGCGCGGTCTTGGACCGCCGGCAAGGGCGCCGCACGCTTTTCCTAGATGTTTGCGCTCTTCCGACCAGAGCGCAAGCCCCGCCAGGCACCAGTGACGCGCCGGATCACATCGCCGCCCATTCGAGGTCAATGTCCGTTCCATGCCGCCATGACCCGACATCTCAGGCATCGTTGCACAGCCGCAGTGCAATGATCCTATATGGCAAACTCGGACAATGAAGCCTCCGCGCGGCGCTCGAAGATGACTGCTCCCTGGCGCCTGGCAATACCGGCGGCGATCGTGAAGGCGGATCGTGCTTCGGCCTCGTTACGGCGGTCGAGAGCCAGCAGGCACGCGCCGCGCAAACGATAGATCTCAGGCAGATAGATGCCGATGCCTGCTTCGTCGATGCCCGCGATCGCCCGGTCCAGATGACCGAGGGCGTCCGCCGGCCGGCCGGCGGCAAGCAGCACTTCGGCAGCGAGGCCAAGGTAATATTGCGGCAGCGGACCGGCCGCGGTGGCATTGGCGATCTCGGCGTCGATCAACCGCACGGCGTCCGCCGCGGTTGCGCCGGTTGCCGTCGCCCACCCGACCAGAATCAGGCTGCTGGCGCGCCATGGCGGCAAGCCGAACTTGTCGGCCAATGCAGCCGCGCGATGCGCCGCCGCGTAGGCAGCCTGGCGGTCTCCGCCAAGCTGGTGCCCGATACCGGTGTTGTGCAGTCCGTGCGCAAGGCTGTTCGGATGATCGAGCATTTCGGCGAGCGCGATTGCCTGCGTGAAGTGTTGCGTCGCCTGGCGCTGGTCGCCCGACAGCTGCCACGAATTGCCGCACTGGGCATGCGCGCAGACGCCGGGATCGTGGCCGCCAAACGCGTGCGCAAGGTGACGGTGCCGCGTCATGTCGTAAAGCGCGATGGCGTGCTGGCAGCCCTCCAGAGCGCCGCCGACATCGCCGCGAAAATGCGCCGTTGAAAATTGGCAATGATAGGCTTCGAGCAACAATTCGCCATCGCCGGACTGTTGCGCGAGCAACACCAGTTCGTTGGCGCGGTCGCGCGCCAACGCCGTCCTGCGCCTCAGATTGGCGTTGATCCAGAGGCCCCATTTGGCCTGGAAAGAGGCGGGGCCGTCGCCGAGTTCCTGGCTTATCTCGCCGGCTTTGGCATAGGCTGTTTCAGACTCAATGCTCTGCAGGCCGTGCGCGACAACCGACGCCGCCCCGATCTTTAGCCAGAACTCCAGCTGCCGCCGCAGGCCGTCTGGTGGCGGCATGGCTTCGGCGAGCCTGAGACCCGCCGTGAAATGTGCAATCGCTTCCACATAGGCCGATCGGCTCATGGCCTGGTCGCCGGCGCGCATGCGGTATCTGCAGGCCGGAGCGTGCAGCCCCGCTTCACCGAAATGAAAGGCCAGCAACTCAGGCTCGTTCGCGGCGACATCGCCGAAACGCTGCTCCAGTGCCTGGGCCACGCGCCCGTGCCATTCGCGCCGGCGCATCAGCAGCAGGCTTTCATAGGCGGAGTCACGCACCAGCGCGTGCTTGAAGTTGAAGCTCCGCTCGAGGCCGCGCTCTTCGGGAAACACAATTCCCGCGGCAACCAGCTTTGCCAGCAGGTTCTCGAGTTCGTCGCCATCCTTGCCGGCAACCGCTTCCAGCAAAGCAAAGGTGAATTGCCGGCCGATCACCGCGGCAATCTGGGCCACTTCGCGCGCGCCGCCGAGGCGGTCAAGGCGGGCCATCAGCGAGTCCTTCAGCGTCGCCGGCACTGCGGAATCGCCGCCCGCCGATTCCATCACGCTTCGGGTCAGCTCTTCGACGAACAGCGGCACGCCATCGGTCTTGGCGACGATCGCGGCGATCACGTCCGTCGCCAGCCCGTGCGCGGCGGCGACGCTCGCGACCACCTGCATGCATTCGGGGCGGTCGAGGCGGCCGAGCGTTATCAGCGTTGCGTGCGGCCTTGCCAGCCAGGGCGGCGTGAAATCCGGTCGCGCCGACACCACCACAAGCAGCCGCGCGCGGTTGATGCTGTCGGCCAGCCGCGTCATCATCTCAATCGTGGTCGCGTCGATCCAGTGTGCGTCTTCCAGCACGATCAGCACCGGATCGTTGTCGCCGGTCCGTGCCATGATCTCGATGATCAGCGCCAGCGTCGCTGCCTTGCGTTTCGCCGGCGGCGCGGCGGGAGCCGTTTCGGCCAGTGGGATCGACAACAGCTCGGCCAACAGCGGCAGCGCAGCCGGATCGGCGATGCGTCTCGCGGCGAGCAGCGCGCGGAGTTTCCCGGCGCGCAGATCCGGCGGATCGGCAGGCGCAAGGCCGGCGGCGCGATTGAGATGCTGGATCACCGGGTAAAGCGCGCTATCGGTGTGATAGGGCGAGCATTGCAGATGGACGCGCGCATGGGCTTCGCTGACCAGCTCTTGCTGCAGGGCCTCGATCGCGCGCGATTTGCCGATGCCGGCTTCGCCGATCACGGTCAATATCTGGCCTTCGCCTTGCCTCGCCAGATGCCAGCGATCGCGCATCAAGCCCATTTCATGGGCCCGGCCGATCAGCGGCAGGCCTCCGGCGCGGATCGCGGCGAAGCGGCTTTCGACCGAGGCTTCTCCGCGCACCTGCCAGGCCGGTACCGCGCGCGCAAAGCCCTTCAGCTCGTGGTCGCCGGTGTAGGTGAGCTCGAAAAGGCCACCCAACAGTTTCTGGGTCGTTTCGCTGACAAGGATGCAGCCCGTCCCGGCCAGCGCCTGGAGCCTTGCGGCGAGATTGGGCGTTTCGCCGACGATGGTCCGCTCCTGCGCCATGCCGGTGCCGACAATTTCGCCGACCACGACGAGGCCGGTGGCGATGCCGATCCGCGCCTGCACGCGCGTGCCGTCAGGCATTTCGATGGCGCCGACTTCCGACAGAATTCCAATCGCGGCGCGAACGGCGCGTTCTGCGGCATCCTCGAAGGCACTGGGAAAACCGAAATAGGCCAGCACGCCATCGCCCATGAATTTGGCGACGAAACCGCCGTACCGTCCGATCACGCCGGCCACCGCGTCCTGGTATCGCCGGATCAGGCCGCCGAGTAGCTCCGGATCGAGCCTTGCCGACAGCGCCGTGGAGCCGACCATATCGGTAAACATCACGGTCACTTGCCGTCGCTCGGCGTCGCCAGAACCAGGTTGCTCCTCGGCGAACGTTTTTTCACCTGAAGAAGAAGACGGTGCGGCCGAAGACGATTTGCCGGGCGAAGAGGCCCCGTTGTGGGAGGAAATCGGGGCCGCCTCGGCGCTGCGCGCGGCGATTGCCTTCAAAAGCCGGCGGCGATTACCCAGGGACAGACCCAGTTGCTCGAGATCGTGGTCGTCGAGGTCGGCAAGGATATCGAAGTCGATATCGTTGGCCTCGAACGCCTCGGCATATTGTTCCAGACTGTTCCCGCGCAACCAATCGCGAAGATCGCTCATGCAGTGGTTTCCCAACCGTCTCACGCAGATTGGCACATTTCTGCAGCTTTGTTGAGCAGCAGAAAGGACGTGCCTCGGCTCCATTCAGGTTCTTTTCCAGGACGCGCCTCCGGCTTGAGCCCTTGCCGCTGTTCGGGTAGGTTGTCGGCCATGGCTTCGAACTGCAAAGCGCTTCGACTTAGCTGACCGGCCTTCCTCCTGGAAGGTCGGCGCGATTTCTGTCGTCCCTGCATCCGGAGCCTTTTCCATGCCTTCCACCGACAATTCCGCGCACGATCGCGCGATCATCGACCAGTTCACCCGGCAAGCGTCCGGCTTTGCCCGCAGTCCGGAGCTGCATGCCGGCGAGGTGCTCAAGCTCATCGTCGATGCCGCGGCGCTCGATGGTGGCGACCGCGCCATCGATCTCGGCTGCGGCACCGGCTCGGTTGCGTGCGCCCTTGCCGAACATGCCGCCCACGTGGTCGGGCTGGATGCGACGGCCGCAATGCTCGACCAGGCCCGTGCGCTCGCCGCCGGCTGCGGCCTCGCGAACGTGGCGTGGAAGCAAGGCAGCATCTATGCGTCCGGCTGCGACGGCGGATCGTTCGATGCGGTGACCTGCCGGTTCGCATTCCATCACCTCGAAGACCCGCCCGGGGCTTTCGCGGAGATGGTCCGGCTGGCCGCGCCCGGCGGCCGCGTCGTGCTTTGCGACGCTCTCGCTTCCGACGATCCGGCGAAGGCGCGGGCGTTCAACGCCATGGAACGCCTGCGCGATCCGTCCACGGTGGAGTTCAGGACGCTCAATTACCTGCGCCGGCTGTTTGTCGACAGCGGGCTGGGCGAGCCGGTCGTGCGCATGTTCCAGGTCACCTATCGCGCCGCCGACCTCGTCAAAGGCTCGTACCCGGAAGGCGATGACCGCGCCGGGCTGCTGGAGCGGGTCGAAGGCAGCGTCGACGGCGACACGCTCGGCATGGATGCGCGACGCTCCGGCGACGGCGTGCGGGTCAGCTACCGATCCGCCGTCCTGAGCGCGGTCGCATGATGAGACGCGCGACGCTGATATTGATCGGCATCGGCCAGGCGGCGTCGAGGTTCTTCAAGGGCCGAACCTGTCGGTCCCCTTCGGCACAAACAGCTTAGGTTTGCGGCCGCCAGTCGCACCCCGGCGGGTGCACCATGGCAGCTCGCGCGTTGACCGAATTTACTGGGTGCCTCTCATGGGTCCGCGCTGCAGACCCAACCGAGGTTACGCCGCGGTGAGCCACCGCGGCGTTCCGGCCCGGAATTCGTCGACGCTGCACAGGTTGAGCAGCCTCGCCCGGTGCGCGCAGAGGAGCTGATAGGCAGCGGCATGGTTGTCGCCCAGCGCGCGCCAAGCTGCGAATTCTTCGACACGCGCCCTGTGGCGCGGTTCGAACCGGCCAAGCAGCGTGCGCAGCGGCGTCAGCAACCGGTCGCGCCGCCCCAGCCTGCGAATCAGGCCGCAGCCGTAGTCGGTATCCACCGTGCAATAGGAAAGCTGCGGACGCGCGACGAGAAAATCCAGATAGGCCTTGAAGGTCAGTCCGCACCAGGCGCCGGGGCGGTACTGCGGCGTTGCTTCATCCGCGGCCGTCGGCAGGCAGTCGTGCACGACAACGGTTCCGCCGTCCGCGCTGAGGTCGAGGGCGGCCGCGAGAGCCTGCATCGAGGTGTCGTATTCGTGCCAGGGATCGACCAGGATCACATCGTAGCGCATTCCGCTCCGTGCAATCTCCTTCACACAACCGGCGATCTCCTTGTCCGCGCGACGATAGTCGATCTTCAACCCGTCATCATATCGGTCCGGGCACAGCGACATCAGGCGGTGGCAGACCGCAAATCGGGATCGGTCGAGCTCGGCATAGCGATTGCCGGTGGTCGGCGTGCAGATCTCCAGATAGCTCGCCGCGGCGTTGGCGGCAGCCAGCTGGTGGATGATATCGATCTTGGTCCACGCCATTGGTCGGCTTTCCGTGCCCGCCGATCTGCTGTTGCGCCATCAGGCTCCCGTCAGCTCCTACCGGCTTGCCGCGGCCTCATCAAGCAGCGTGTCAATCCCGGTAGCGCAGCGCCTCGACCAGCAGGGCGAAGGCCGGCGCGGCCTGTCGGCGGCTTGGATAATAAAGGTGATAGCCCGAGAACGGCGCGCACCAGTCTTCCAGCACCCGGACCGCTGAGCGCCGCCGCCGTCCGGCGCTATTTCTCGAACGCCCCGTAGACGAGGTTGCGCAGCGCCGCCCGCAACCTGGCGCGCTGCGAAACCGTCTGCGCCATGAACACCACGAACATGTTTTCCTTCGGGTCGATCCAGAACGCGGTGCCGCCGGCGCCCGCCCAGTTCATCTCGCCGACCGATCCTTCGATCGGGCTGACGCCGGCCTCGGTGCGAACCGCGAAGCCGAGGCCGAAACCGAAGCCGGGGCCCGGCAGATAATACGGCCCCGGCACGATCCCGGCCGCCGGGCCGATATGGTTGGCGCCCATGAACGCCACCGTCTTCGGGCTGAGATAGCGCCGGCCGTCCAGCGCGCCGCCGTTGAGCAGCATCCGCGTGAACCTCGCGTAGTCCGCGAGGGTGGAGACCATGCCGCCGCCGCCGGATTCCCATTTCACCAGCAGGCGCGGATCGGTCATGTCGGCGTCGTTGCCGATGTGACGGTCGGCCGGGAACGGTTCGGCCACCAGCGCCTTGCCGGCCTCGTCGGCGACGTAGAAGCCGGTATGGGTCATGCCGAGCGGATCGAGGATACGCTGCTTCTCGAACTGGTAGAGCGACTGGCCGGATACGACCTCGATCACCCGGCCGAGGATATCGGTGGAGTGGCTGTAGTCCCACGTCGTTCCGGGCTGGTAGGCGAGCGGCAATGCGGCGATCCGGCTGGCGAACTCGGCGTTGTCGGGATCGCCGGCGAACACATGGGCGTCGACGTACATCTTCTTCACGAGGCCCTCGCCGAAGAAGCCGTAGGTGATGCCCGAGGTGTGCCGCAGCAGGTCCTGGATCGTGATCGCGCGGCGCGGCGCCACCAGATCGAGCGTCGGCTTGCCGTCGGCGCCCGGCTTCTCGACGCCGACCTTGACGCCGGCGAATTCAGGAATGTATTTCGCCAGTGGCTCATCGAGCGACAGCCGTCCTTCCTCAACCAGCATCATGGCCGCCACCGAGGTGACCGGCTTGGACATCGAATAGATCCGGAAGATCGTGTCGGGCGTCATCGGCGCCCGCGTCGCCGGATCGCGCACGCCCAGCGTCTCGAAATAGCCGACCGCGCCGTTGCGTTCGATCAGCATGACCGCGCCGGGGATCTTGTCGGTGGCGATCTCGTGCTTGAGGTAGGCGTTGATCCGGTTCAACCCGTCGGGCGAGAGGCCGGCGGCTTCCGGGGCGGTGCGGACCGGACCGTCGGCGAACGCCGCCGTGGCGGTCAGAACGGCCGCCGCCGCGAACGACAGCAGGCTCTTGCTCAGCAGTCTCATGGGTGGTCTCCCGCGCCGCCGGCGGTCACTGGCGCCGCCGTCAAATTGTTTTCCAGCGAGCCGGCACTGTAGCCGCCCGCCGATGTCGTGGGGAAGGGCGCGCGAGCCATGTTTGCGGGGCGTCCCCTCGCTCGAGCCGGGGACGTCATGGTCACAAGGCGATCTGGCGGAACGCAGGCGGCGAGTCCGGTTTACCCTGATTAACGGACATCGCAATCGCGGCCGGGCAGGTCCGAAAGTGCCACGAGGCGACATTGCATTCTTGCAATGATATAAATTCGGCCGCAACAGAAGCGCCCTCCAAAGGGGGTAAGGATTATTGCCGATGTCCGATCTCCGGTATCGAACTCTCTTGGTAATTTGCGCTCTGGGCTGTTTGAACTTCATAGTCTTTTTTATTGTTGCCATTGCAATCGGGGGCGACGCAGTCAATGGCAAGATCGTTGGCGGGCATTTCTATCTCGCCAACCACGGGAAACTCACCGAGGTAAGTGAGAACGTGTTCAACTACAGTCTATGGCATGTGCGCAGCCTTTTCGTCACACACCCGTTGGCCATGCTTACTGGATACCTCGCGAAAACGGAGCAAAAAGCGAGGAAGCTAAGGCGCTCGTCTGATAGCGATCAAATTAGGACACTCCCAAGTTCAACCTAGAAGACTGGGGCTTAAACACGGATGGCAGCGGCATTTGCATGGGAACGGATAGAATTCATAACAATCAGCATCCAAGCTGTTCCCAATTGCCGCTATGGGTCAAAATGCCGGCGCGGGCAGGGCAGCCGGGATCTTCGCGCTCGCCCCCGGCAGCAGACCTGGCCGGTTCAGGCGGCCATGCCGGTGGCTGATGAATAGCCGTCCAGCAGGGGCATGCTGAGCGGGGCGTGCGAGCCGCCGGACGCCGTCGCTCCCCGGCTCCCGCCGCGGCGCTTCTACCCCTCGGCGCCCGCCGCGATCGCGGTCTCGAGCGCCGCGAACCGCCGCTGCAGCCGCTCCAGTTCGTCTTCCGGCAGCTGCCCGGCGCAGCCGGCGGTCATGCGCCGCGCACGCTGCAGCAGCCTCGCGCGCAGGTCGGCGTGCGGGGTGGCGCTGGCGATGTCGCCGAAGGCGCGGATCAGCCGCAGCCCCACCGCGACGTCGGCTATGCCGTAGTGCCTGATCTGCTCGAACGCGGTGTCGAGC
>JBKQQE010000156.1:0-3045 GCA_052326245.1 Xanthobacteraceae bacterium
AGCCCCGACCTCAACCCGATCGAACAGGTCTTCGCCAAGCTCAAACATCTGATGCGAGCCGCAGAGCCACGCGACGTTGAGGCAACGTGGCGAAAAGTCGGTGAACTCCTCGATCTGTTCTCCAAGGAGGAATGCTCCAACTATTTCAAAAACTCAGGATATGTTTCCGTATAAAAACATCATGCTCTAGTCGTGCCAATACCGATCCTCCCAGCTGCGCGACAAGCGCATCGCCGTCAGAATGAGTCCAGCCATCGAGTAGGTCTGCGGAAAATTCCCGCACAACTCGCCGGTCCGCAGATGTACATCCTCCGCAAGCAGCCCATACCGATTGCGATATTTCAGGGCATCGTCGAACATGTCGATCGCCTCCTCGCGGCGACCGAGCTTCCACCACGCTTCGATCAGCCAGAACCGGAAAATCAGGAACGCCGACTCCGGCAGGCCGAAATCATCCTCGCTCGCGTAACGCATGACGTGCTTGCCCCGCAACAGTTCACGTTCGACGGCATCGACCGTACGCGCGAAGCGGGGATCGCCGGCCTCGATCAACCCGATATCGGGCAGCAGCAAGACGCTGGCGTCGAGTTCGTCCACGCCGATGCCGGCCGTGAAGGCGCCCCGCTTCTCGTTCCAGGCCTGTTCGAGCAGTCGCGACTGAATCCGGTTTGCCACGCCGGACCAGTACGCGGCGCGCTCCTGGATTCCGAGATGCTTGGCGATGGCGGCAAGCCTGTTACAGGCGGCCCAGCACATGGCCACCGAATGGGTGTGGACGCGCGCGCGGCCACGGTATTCCCAGATGCCGGCGTCCGGTTCGAATGCCGAACGCTCGGCGATGACGCCGAGCCGTTCCAGCAGATGGAACAGGTCGGCATCGCCCGGGCGCGGCAGCCGACGGTCGAAGAACATCGGCATGGCGGCAAGGATGATGCTGCCGTAGGTGTCGTGCTGGATTTGCCCGACCGCGGCATTGCCGATGCGCACCGGACCATCGCCGCGGTAGCCTTGCAGGTCTTCGGCGATCTCCTCGTCCATGCGGTCTGACGGAACGATGCTGTAGACGGGGCGAACGATGTCTTCCGAAGCGATCCCCAGAATGAAGCTGATGAAATCCTCCATGGTCTGGGTGTCACCCAGGCGATTGAGCGCCTTGACCACGAAGTAAGCGTCGCGCAGCCAGCAATAGCGATAGTCCCAGGTTCGCCCCGACCCGGGCGCCTCTGGTATCGACGTCGTATGCGCCGCGATGATGCCGCCGGTCTCCTCGAAGTTGCTGAGCTTGAGCGTAATGGCGGCGCGAATGATCACATCCTGCCAATCATAGGCGATCGACAGCCGGCGCACCCATTGGGTCCAGTAGTCCCGCGTGCGATCGGCGAATTCGCGACACGTCGCCGCGATATCCCCCGGGAAGGGTTCGTCAGGCCCCATCACGAGACTGAGCGGCCGGGTCAGCACGAACGGCGCCTCGCGGTCGATGTACGACAGCGGTGCATCCGTGGTGAGCCTGATGACCACGTCGGATCCCCGGTAGGTAATGTGATTGCTGCCGATCGATTTCAACGGCATCGGAGTGCCGTACCGGCTGGTCGGGCGGAACCGAATGGTGATCCGCGGCATCCCCGCAACCGGTTCGATGATCCGGACCAGTTGCGGCGGACGAAAGGTCCGGTCATAGGTTCGAAAGCGTGGGGCAAAATCGGTGATCTTGACGGCGGCGCCCGCGTGATCGGTCAGGACGGTGGACACCACGGCGGTATTGCGCACATAGTCCGACGAAAACTCCAGCATGCCGTCCAGCACGACGTCGCTGAATCCCTTTTCCTCGTCACCCGCCAGCAGCCGGCAAAATATCGGATCGCTGTCGAAGCGCGGGTAACACCACCAGACGAGGCGCGACGACGGCTCCAGCAGCGCGGCCGTGCGGCCGTTGCCGATGACGGCGAGATCGAGCCCAAAATCATTCATCGCCGATGCTTTCCTTGTGGCCGCAAAGAGCCCCGAGCCAATTGCGGACGTCGGCGGGCGTCTCGAAGATACCGCTCGCCCCCTCGATGAACCGTTCGACCGAATAGCCAACGCCACGGAGCATCGGCAGCGCATTGAACACCGACTTGTCGGTGGTATCGTCGCCGACGAACACCGGCTTGCGAGCCGCGAACGGCGGATTTTTCATCAGTTCGCAAACCGCTTCCCCCTTGCCGAATTTGGCCGACTTGATCTCGATCACCGCCTTGCCGAGCATGATTTCGAGGTCCTGGCCCGCCACACGCGCGACGATCGCGGCGATCTCCGCCACGAGCGTCTGCTCGACCTGCGGCGCCAACCGATAGTGCACCGCCAGCGAGGTACCCTTGTCTTCCAGGATGATGCGCGGATCGGAGAGAGCTGCCGTCGCGACCAGCCTCCGCAATGTCGCGTCGATCGCGGCGGCGTGCCGCGGCTGCGTGGCATCGCGCCCGCGAAGTCGCATCTCGGCGCCGTGCCCGCCGATGGCAGGGAGCCGCAATGGCGCGAACAACGTGTCCAGATTGCTGATCAGCCGGCCGCTGACCAGCGCGAGCGCACCACCAGTCCTGGCATGCAATTCCCGAAGCGATGCACGCAGCGATCCCGGAACCACGACGCCGTCAGGCGTGATCGCGGTATCCAGAATGGTGCCGTCGACGTCAAGCAGCAACGCGATCGAAGCGAGTTCGCCTGGCCCAGGCAATCGGCGCCCATCGAGCGATGGATTTTCGACGACATTTGTATGCATCGCTCATCCGAAGGTCGCGGTTACCACCTCGACATAACGCCGGGTGATGGATTTCCCAGGGATTCACAGGGAGTTCTATTCAATCGCCGCGGTGCGGAAAAGTTCCGTCACGGAACTGCGCGGATCCCTGCGGACCGCCGCTGCCGACGTCGCCGAACATTTCAGAACGATGGAATTGGACGATTTGAAGTTCTTGTAGATCGCAGCTCGAGACGTCCGGCCTCACAAGACGTGCGAAGATTTGATTGACCGTATGCTCGACCCGAATGATCTGGCCGTCGCGA
>JBKQQE010000157.1:0-2722 GCA_052326245.1 Xanthobacteraceae bacterium
AGAAAGACGTGGATGGCCGGGACAAGCCCGGCCATGACGAAGAACACGCACTATTCGCCACACTACCCCACGAACGTCCCGCCGAGCTCATCCTCGATGTGAATGCGGATGATGTCGTCGAACGTGGTCTCGGCGGTGGTGAAGCCGAGTTCGCGGGCGCGGACGGCGGCGAAATCCCGCGGCCAGCCGGCAACGATCGCGATGATGGTGGGGTCCGGCTGGCGGCGAATGCGGGCGGCGACCTTGGCCCCCGCGACGCGCGTCAGCGCCGCGATCTGTTCGCCGATGGTGGCCGACAGGCCGGGCATGGTGAGACCGCGGCGCCAGCCGAGCCGCGCCAGGTCCATGGTTCCGGCGTGCAGCAGAAAGCCGACGGTCGATCGCGGCGAGGCGTGCCAGTGCCGCACCTCGTCGGACACCGGCAGCACCGCCTCCTCGCCATTGAGCGGTTCGCGGATGATGTTGGAGAAGAAGCCGGAGGCCGCCTTGTTCGGCCGGCCGGGGCGGACGCAGACGGTGGGCAGGCGGATGCTGATGCCGTCGAGAAAGCCGCGCCGCGAATAATCCGTCACCATGAGTTCGCAGATCGCCTTCTGGGTGCCGTAGCTGGTGAGCGGGGTGTGGAAGAACTCGTCGTCGATCTTGTCGTGGAACGGCGCGCCGAACACCGCGATCGACGACGTGAACACCAGCCGCGGCTTGTAGCCGCCGCCGACCGCCCTGATCGCCTCCAGCAGCGCGTGGGTGCCGCCGAAATTGACGCGGTAACCCTTGTCGAAATCGGCTTCCGCTTCGCCGGATACGATCGCCGCAAGATGGAAGATCACGTCGGGCCGGTTCGCCAGCAGCGCCGCCGCCGCGCCGGGCTCGCAGAAGTCGCTGGCGATCACGTCCACCGCCAGGGTGCCGCCGTCCGGCCGCGTTGGCGCGACGATGTCCTGCAGCGTCAGCCTGGAAATCGCCTGCGCGCCGAGCCGTCCGTCGCGCCAAAGCCGCTCGCTGAGCTTGCGGCCGACCATGCCGGCCGCGCCGAGAATGAGAATATGCAAGGATCGATCCTTTTCGACTTACTCTTTCACCGCACCGGTCATCGCCGCCACGTAGTGCTCGACGAAGAAGGCGTAGAGGATCACCAGCGGCAGCGAGCCGACCAGCGCGCCCGCCATCAGCGACCCCCAGCGGTAGATGTCGCCGTCGACGAACTCGTTGACGATGGCCACCGGCACGGTCTTGTTCTGCGTCGACTGCAACAGCGTCAGCGCATAGATGAATTCGTTCCAGCACAGCGTGAACGAGAAGATGAAGGCGGAGATCAGCCCCGGCACCGCCAACGGCAGCACGATCCTGGTCAGGATCTGCCAGCGGCTGGCGCCGTCGATCAGCGCGCACTCCTCGAGCTCGAACGGAATGGTCTTGAAGTAGCCCATCAAGAGCCAGGTCGAGAACGGAATCAGCAGCGTCGGATACACCAGGATCAGCGCCAGCGGCGAATCGAACAGCCCGTAGGACTGGATCACGGTGGCCATCGGGATGAACAGGATCGACGGCGGCACCAGATAGGCGAAGAAGATCGCGGCGCCGATATACGGCGCGCCCCTGAACTGCAGCCGGACGATGGCATAGGCCGCCAGCACGCTGGCGACGATCGAGAGGAACGTGGCGCCGGTCGCCACATACATCGTGTTCCAGAGCCAGCGCGGATACTGGGTCTCCAGCAGCAGCTTCTCGATATGCTTCAGCGTCGGGTGCACCACCCAGAACGGGTTGTAGGTCTCCATGTCGATCAGCTGGGCGTCGGGTTTGATCGACGTCAGCGCCATCCAGTAGAACGGAAACAGCAGCACCACGAGGATGATGAACAGCGGCAGGTAGAGCGTCACCAGCCGCGACGGCAGCGATTCCAGGTAGCTCATGCCCTCGGAGCTGTCCGGCGCCTGCGCGCCGCTGGCAACATGCCCGGCCACCGCGTCAGTCATTGGCCGGCCCGCCCTGCTGCCATTTGCGCTGCTGCAGCCCGAACCACGACAGGCCGATGGCGGCGATCAGAAACGGGATCATCGCGGTGGCGATCGCCGCGCCCTCGCCGAGCCGCCCGCTGAGAATGGCGCGCTGGTAGCTCAGCGTCGCCATCAGGTGGGTGGCGTTGACCGGGCCGCCGCGCGTCAGCGCCCAGATCAGCTGGAAGTCGGTGAAGGTGAACAGCACCGAAAACGTCATCACCACCGCGATGATCGGCGTCAGCAGCGGATAGGTGACGTAGCGAAACCGCTGCCAGGCGGTGGCGCCATCCAGCGTCGCCGCCTCGTACAGCGACGGCGACACCGTCTGCAGCCCGGCGAGCAGGGTGATGGCGACGAACGGCACGCCGCGCCAGATATTGGCGAAGATCACGCTGGCGCGCGCCCAGTTGCCGTCGCCGAGGAAATTGATGTTCTGGCTGATCAGATGCATCTTCCGCAGCGACCAAGAAATGATCGAGAACTGCGCGTCGTAGATCCACCAGAACGCGATGGCGGAGAGCACCGTGGGCACGATGAAGGGGACCAGCACCGCGGCGCGAATCAGCGCCTTGAACGGCATGTGGCGGTTGAGCAGCAGCGCCAGATAGAGCCCGACGGCGAATTTGATGACGCTGGCGACGATCGTATAGAGCAGCGTGTTGAACACCGACAGCCAGAACACGCTGTCGTCGGACAGCCACTGGTAGTTTTCCAGCCCGACA
>JBKQQE010000158.1:0-4814 GCA_052326245.1 Xanthobacteraceae bacterium
TCATCCGGTCGCGCCGGGCAAACAAGGCCGCCATCTGCGGACGCGCCCGCCGATCGAGCCGTAGACTCAATCTTGAACTGATCCGACCTTAGAATTGCCTGCGGCTCTCTATTGAAGTTGCTGGACAATTCGGGTTCGTCAGGCCTGCCGATCGAACGGCACAAGGACAATGCGGCCGTCGGACCTTGCCCAGATCTGCAAGTCGCTGCCCCGCGGGCGCTGCCCGGGTCTCGAAAGCGAATCTTAGCGGTTGCGAAGCTAGATGAGCGCTTCAATGCATGGGCAGCTGGGATCATGGCATTTCGAACGCTCAAGGCGCGGCGACGTGAGGCCGTCGTGGTGGTCGCGCTGTCGCTCGCGCTCGGTGCCGCCTGGACGCTGTTCGTCGGCGAAGACGCCAATTGGGATTGGCAGAACTATCACGAGTACAACGTCTGGGCGCTGCTGCACGGGCGCTACGGTCTCGACGTCGTTCCGGCGGGCCTGCAGACCTATTTCAATCCGGTGATCTACCTGCCGGCCTGGCTGCTGCGGCACGCCCTGCCGCCGCCCGTGGGGGCCATGATTCTTGGCGCCTTGCACGGGCTCAATCTGGCGCTGGTCTATGCCCTGACGCGCGCCCTGCTCGGCTCTGCCGCGAGGCTGGCCGCATTGGCTGCGTCCGTCATCATTGCGGCCACCGGCGCCATGACCGTCTCGGAGGTCGGGACCAGTCAGGCGGACATTGCCACGGCGCTGCCGGTTGTCGCGGGCCTGTATTTTCTGCTTCGCGGCGGACAGGCGCGCGCGGTCGATGTGGTCGTGGCGGGCGTGCTGATCGGCGCGGCTGTCGGGTTCAAACTCACCAACATCGTGTTCGCGGCGGGCGCGGCAGCGGCGGTGCTTCTGTCGGCGCGGCCGTCGCGCGCGCTCGGCCTGCTGGCGCTGGGCGGACTTGTCGGCGGCGCCGTGGCGGGCGGTCCCTGGAGCTTGGTGGCGTGGCGGGATCTCCACAATCCGGTGTTCCCGTTGTTCAACGCCGTGTTTCACTCGCCGGAACTCGCCGATACCAATATCCTCGACCTGACGTTCATTCCCCGCGACGTCTGGGACGGGCTCAGCTATCCGTTCTCCTGGCTGGCCGGTGATGGCCATACCGCCGAGGTCCCGATGCGGGACGCCCGCTTCGCGGTGCTGGTGCTGCTCGTGCCGGCTTGCCTGGCGGTCCGCATCAAGCGTCGCGCAGCGTTGTTTTCGCGGACGGACTGGCAGCTCTTTGTCGCTTTCGCGGTCGCCTATGTGCTGTGGCTCGTGGTGTTTTCGATCCAGCGTTACATCGTGGCGCTGGAGCTGCTGTGCGGCCCGATCATCGTGCTGGTGCTCACGCGGCTCGGACCGGTTGCACCCGCGGCGGCAGGCGCGGCCATGGCCCCTTCACGCCGTGCGACCGACATCGCGTCGATCGTGGTAGCCGCGGCGATTGCCTTGTGGGCGCGCCCCGCCGACTGGCTGCATCGCCCCTGGTCGTCCCCCTACGCGCCGGCGCCGCTGGCTGCCGCCTTGCGGGAGCCGGCGACGTACTTCGTGCTGGAAAAGCCGCTCGCCTATCTGGTGCCGCGGTTTCCGCCGCAGTCACGGTTTTTCCAGCTGGCCGACATCGGTCTGCCGATCGTGCCCGGCGGCCTGTTCGATCGCCGCATTCGCGGCGCGCTTGAACAACCGCTGCCCGGTGGCGCGTGGGCGCTTCACGTCAAGGGGCATCCGATGCGGGACGGCTTGCTGGAGCCTTACGCGCTCAAGGTCGACCCGACGCGGCCCTGCATCGAGATCGACAGCGTGATCAAGGAGCCGCTCGAGGCCTGTCCCCTGGCGCGGCTGTAGCAACGCCGTCCGCCGCCTTCGTGGCGCGGCTCGCCGTCAATCGTCATGCTAGCCCTGCCCCGCCGACGTGCTGGCCGCGACATAGCCCGCCCAGCCCTTGGCGCGCAGCACGCAAGCCGGGCATTGGCCACAGCCGAAGCCCCAGTCATGGTGCTCGCCCCGTTCGCCCAGATAGCAGGTGTGGGAATGATCGCGGATCAGCTCGATCAGGGCCGGCCCGCCGAGTTCGTGCGCCAGCGCCCAGGTTTCCGCCTTGTCGCGCCACATCAGCGGCGTGTGCAACTCGAACGGGCGCGCCATCCCCAGCACCAGTGCCCTGGCGAGGGCCTGCAGCGTGTCATTGCGGCAATCGGGGTAGCCGGAATAGTCGGTTTCACACATGCCGCCGACCAGATGCGTGATGCCGCGGCGATAGGCCAGCGCGGCGGCGAAGGTGAGGAACACCAGATTACGGCCGGGCACGAAGGTGTTGGGCAGTCCGTCCTCGCCGATCGCGATGGCGACATCGTGCGTCAGCGCGGTCTCGGAGAGCTCCCCGAGCGTCGGAATGTCGAGGGTGTGGTGGTCGCCTAGTTTCATCGCCCAGTCCGGCCGCATCGACGCCAGGCCCTGCAGCAGCGTATCGCGGCAGCTCAGCTCGACGATGTGGCGCTGACCGTAGGAGAACCCGACGGTTTCGACGCGTCGAAAGCGCGTCAGGGCCCAGGCCAGGCAGGTGGTGGAGTCCTGGCCGCCGGAGAACAGCACCAGGGCCGCGGCGTCATTTGGCTGTTGGTCTCGTTGTTCATCGTTGCTCATGGCCGAGCCATACTGCATTTCGACGCCGAGGGAAATTGTGACCGAGCGATAACGGGCATCAAATTCAGACGCTTGCGGGCCGTCGTGAATGCGCGATGGCAAGTCGCGGGCCTGGCACATCCGATCCACCTTCAGAAAGCGGGCCACCGACGGATGTTGGCGCGCCGCCCCTCATGCGGCATAGAGACTCTTGCCCGCTCCAATCCCGTCATGGTGCCCAATGAACCCCTCCCGCGACATCGGTCAGCTCCTCGCCATCATGGCGCGACTTCGCACGCCGGTGACGGGGTGTCCGTGGGATCTCGAGCAGACTTTTGAGACCATCGCGCCCTACACCGTCGAGGAAGCGTTCGAGGTCGTCGACGCCATTACCCGGGGCGATCTCGACGACCTGAAGGACGAACTGGGCGACCTGTTGCTGCAGGTGGTGTTCCACGCGCGCATGGCCGAGGAGCGCGGGGTCTTTGCCTTCGGCGACGTTGTCGAGGCCATCGTCGCCAAAATGATCCGACGCCACCCCCATGTCTTTGGCGACACGGTGACCAGCCGCGACGCCGGCGCGGTCAAGGACGCCTGGGCGCGCATCAAGGCCGAAGAAAAGGCCGAGCGCGCGGCGCGCCGCCAGCCGCAGGCGGCGCCCTCCTCGCTGCTCGCCGGCGTCAAGGCCGGGCAGCCCGCGCTGGCGCGCGCGCTGGCCCTGCAGCGCAAGGCCGCCAGCGTCGGCTTCGACTGGAACGATCCCCGCGCCGTGCTGGCGAAGATCCGCGAGGAAACCGACGAGATCGAGGCGGCTCTCGACCAGGGACAGACCGCCGAGGTCGCGGCCGAGACCGGTGACCTGATGTTTGCCCTGGTCAATCTCGCGCGCCATGTCGGCGCCGATCCCGAGACGGCGCTGCGCGGCACCAACGCGAAATTCGAGCGCCGCTTCGCCTATATCGAGCGGGCGCTGGAGCGTCGCGGCGTCGCGCTCGGCAAAGCATCGCTCGAGGACATGGACGCATTGTGGAACGAGGCCAAGACGCAAGAGGCGGCGGATGAGATCCGCCGCCCCGCCACGTCACCTTGATGGCGCTCGCGCGCCGCGTGGTCAAACGCCGGTCTGGGTGATGAATTTGGTATTGAGATAGCCCTCCATGGCCTCCGTGCCACCTTCCGAGCCGTAGCCCGAATCCTTGACGCCGCCGAACGGCGTCTCCGGCAGGGCGAGACCGAAGCTGTTGATGGAGACCATGCCGCTTTCGATGGCGGAGCCGATTGCCGTCGCCGTCTTGGTCGATTTCGTGAAGGCGTAAGAGGCAAGGCCGAACGGCAGCCGGTTGGCTTCGGTGGCGACCTCGTCGAAGGTCGAAAACGGCGAAATCAGCGCCAGCGGTCCGAACGGCTCCTCGTTCATGGCGCGCGCGTCCTTGGGCACGTCGGTCATCACCGTGGGTTCGAAGAAATAGCCCTTGTTGCCGATGCGGTAGCCGCCCGCGGCGACCTTGGCGCCCTTGGCGCTGGCATCCTGGACCATCTCCTCGATGGCATTGACCCGCCGCGGGTTGGCAAGCGGTCCCATGCGGCTGTCCTTGTCCAGGCCGTTGCCGACCTTGATCTTGCTGGTTCCCGCCACGAACTGCTCGATGAACTGCTTGTAAACGCCTTCCTGGACCAGGAAGCGCGTCGGCGAGATGCAGACCTGGCCGGCATTGCGATACTTGGCGGCGCTCAGGATCTTCGCGGCCGAAGCCACGTCGGCGTCGTCAAATACGATGGCCGGCGCGTGGCCGCCGAGTTCCATGGTAACCCGCTTCATGTGCTGGCCGGCCAGAGCGGCGAGCTGCTTGCCCACATTGGTCGAGCCGGTGAAGGAGATCTTGCGGATCACCGGGTGCGGAATGAGGTATTGGGAGATCTCCGAGGGCACGCCGTAGACGAGATTGATGACGCCCGCGGGAACGCCGGCGTCGACAAACGCGCGGATCAGCTCGGCCGGTGAGGCCGGCGTCTCCTCCGGCGCCTTGACGATGATGGAGCAGCCGGCCGCGAGCGCCGCCGACAGTTTGCGCACCACCTGATTGATCGGAAAGTTCCAGGGCGTGAATGCGGCGACCGGACCGACAGGCTCCCTCAGCGCCAGCTGATAGACACCCGGCGCGCGGGCCGGGATGACA
>JBKQQE010000159.1:0-7974 GCA_052326245.1 Xanthobacteraceae bacterium
ATGGAATGAGGAAAATGCCGACCTCCGTCAGCACCTGCCGGATCATGGCTAGTGTCCCGGGTTGGTAGCGGAAGCTGTGTCGGATTCGGTTGTGGTCATGGGTTGGAAAATCCCCTCCCGGAAATCGCTGCAAGTCTTGGGGAAATTTCCGAACCGGGACACTAGTGTGGTGGATTTGGCATTCGCTTCAGCATTGCCGCGAACTCTCCAAGCGAATGTCAAATCCATTACCACACTAGAATCCTATAGTTGCTGGTGTCCCTATGGTTCTAACATTCGCAAAAGTGCCCGCCGCAATGTGATGCGAATGTTAGAACCGGGACACTAGACGATGATCCGCTCGTAAAGCACGCGCAGGATTCCTGCGGTGGCGCCCCATACATATCGATCCGCAAACGGCATGGCGTAATAGGAGCGCATGATCCCCCGCCATTCCTTGCTGTGACGCTGATGATTGACCGGGTCCATCAGAAACGCCAGCGGAATCTCGAAGGCCTCGTCGACCTCGTTGGGATTGACTTGCAGGGTGAAGCCCGGCCGCACCCGCGCCACCGTCGGCAGGATCCGGAAGCCGAAGCCGGTGGCGTAGACATCGAGGTAGCCGATCGGCTCGATGAAGGAGCGATCCAGCCCGATTTCCTCCTCGGCCTCGCGCAGCGCGGTTTCGAGCGGCGAGGCGTCGGTGGGATCGATCTTGCCGCCCGGAAACGAGATCTGCCCGGCATGGTCGTTGAGGTGCGCCGCGCGCTGGGTCAGGAGCACGGTCGGCGCCTCGCGGGCGACCACCCCGATCAGCACCGCGGCCGGCCGGATCGGCCGCTCCTCGGCGACGATCTGCAGCATGCGGTCGGTGCCCTGATCGCCGCTGGGCGGAATCAGGTTGGCGTCGCTCAGCGCCGGCGGAATCTCGAAGCTCAGCCGGGCGCGGGCGCGGCGGAAAAATTCGGCGGAGGAAAATTCCACGGCCGGCTGATGTCCCGACACCGGTTCGGTCACGGCGCCATCCTGACCGCGTCCGCGTCGGCCATGTCGAAGAACTCGCCCGACGACATCACGCCGAACCGCGCCTTGCCGTCGCGCGTTTCCTCGACGCCGAGATTCACCAGGTCGTAATACAGCGCGCGGGTGACCTTGGCCCACAGCTCGGCGCGGACATGAAGGTAGGGCTCGAGACCGTCGGCCGCGCCAGGCTCGAAGCGCAGCCGGTGGGCGGCGTCGCAGGTCACCCAGTCGTCGACATTGGTCCGGAACTGCAGCACCTGGGCGCGGCCCTCGCCCTCGCGCCGCATCTCCACCGCCAGAAACGGCGCGTCGTCGACGCGGATGCCGACCTTTTCGACCGGGGTGACGAGAAAATGCCGGTCGCCCTCGCGTTTCAGGATGGTCGAGAACAGCCGCACCAGCGCCGGCCGCCCGATCGGCGTGCCGAGGTAGAACCATGTTCCATCGCGCGCGATTCGGATGTCGAGATCGCCGCAGAACGGCGGATTCCACAGGTGAACCGGCGGCAGGCCGCGCCGGCTCGCATCGCGCGCCGCCGCAGCCAGTCCCTCCAGCGCCTGTGGCTGCTGCGCAATTTGCCCTTGGTTCGCCATTGTTTGCCTAGACGCTGAGCAGACTTTGTTCAGGAACGGTCGCCATATCGTGATGAACCCACTCTATCCCCCTCGATATGGTGGGGACAGCCGATTTGAACAGACACAGGGACTTGCGCAAGGTCTAGCATGACGTGGTGCGGGAACCGGTTCAACCGGTCGGCGCAGGCACACACCGGTTACTGGACCCGCCCGACGGCGGAGACTTTCGAGGAGACACCGATGACTGGCACGGAGAGTGTCGAGAAACTGGAAGACGTGATCGTGCGCTCGGCGGAACAGGTCGCGGGCCAGATTCGCGCCGCGCGGGAGGCCGTCGCCACCGTCATCTTCGGCCAGGACCAGGTGGTCGAGAACACCCTGATCACGATCCTGTCGGGCGGCCATGCGCTGCTGATCGGCGTGCCGGGGCTTGCCAAGACCAAGCTGGTCGAGACGCTCGGCATCACGCTTGGTCTCGACAGCAAGCGCATCCAGTTCACCCCCGACCTGATGCCGTCGGACATTCTCGGCGCCGAGGTGCTCGACGAGAGCGCCGCCGGCAAGCGCTCGTTCCGCTTCATCGCCGGGCCGATCTTCGCGCAGCTGCTGATGGCGGACGAGATCAACCGCGCCAGCCCGCGCACGCAATCGGCCCTGCTGCAGGCGATGCAGGAACAGCATGTCACCGTTGCGGG
This sequence comes from Xanthobacteraceae bacterium, assembly GCA_052326245.1. Taxonomy (GTDB): domain Bacteria; phylum Pseudomonadota; class Alphaproteobacteria; order Rhizobiales; family Xanthobacteraceae; genus Bradyrhizobium_A. The sequence continues at coordinate 2,273 of JBKQQE010000159.1, forward strand.
CGCGCGCCACGACATGCCGAAGCCGTTCCACGTGCTGGCGACGCAGAACCCGCTGGAGCAGGAGGGAACCTACCCGCTGCCGGAAGCGCAGCTCGACCGATTCCTGATGGAGATCGACGTCGACTATCCCGATCGCGACACCGAGCGCCGGATCCTGTTCGAGACCACCGGCGCGGACGAAACCCTGGCGCGCGCCGCCATGACGCCGGAGGCGCTGATCACCGCCCAGCGGCTGGTGCGCCGGCTGCCGGTGGGCGATTCGGTGGTCGAGGCCATACTCACCCTGGTGCGCTCCGCCCGACCGGGACCCGACGGCGGCCCGACCGGCAAATTGATCGCCTGGGGTCCGGGGCCGCGCGCCAGCCAGTCGCTGATGCTCGCGGTGCGCGCGCGCGCGCTGCTCGACGGCCGGCTCGCGCCGTCGATCGACGACGTCATCGCGCTCGCCGAACCCGTGCTCAAGCACCGCATGGCGCTCTCCTTCGCCGCGCGGGCGGAAGGCCACAGCATTCCGGAAGTGATTCGGCAGCTCAAGGCCCGGATCGGCTGATGGCGGCCGCCGACCACATCGCGCAGGAGACGCTGGCGCTGCGGCGCGCCGACGGCGAAAGCCGGACGCTGGCCGCCGCGCTGCCGCGCCTCGTGCTCGATGCCCGCCGCATCGCCGGCAACGTGATCCACGGCCTGCACGGCCGCCGCCGCGCCGGCGCCGGCGAAAGCTTCTGGCAGTACCGCCGCTTCATCTCCGGCGAGCCGTCGGCGCGGATCGACTGGCGCCGCTCCGGGCGCGACGACCATCTCTATGTCCGTGAGCAGGAATGGGAGGCGGCGCACACCGTCTGGCTGTGGCCGGACCGCTCGCCGTCGATGGCGTTCGCCTCCAGGGGCGCGCGCGACAGCAAGCTCGAGCGCGCGCTGATCGTGACCTTCGCGCTGGCCGAGCTGCTGGTCGAAGGCGGCGAGCGCGTCGGCATTCCCGGGCTGATGGCGCCGAGTTCGAGCCGCGGCATCATCGACCGCATCGCCGAGGCGATGCTGCACGACCGCGCGCCGCGCACGAGCCTGCCGCCGTCCTTCGTGCCCTCGGCGCTGTCGGAAATGGTGATCCTGTCCGACTTCTGGTCGCCGATCGCAGAGATCCATGCGCTGCTCGGCGCGCTGTCCGCCTCCAGCGCCCACGGCATGCTGGTGCAGGTCGTCGATCCGGCCGAGGAATCCTTCCCCTATGCGGGGCGCGTCGAATTCGTCGAGCCCGAAGCCGGCACCATCGTCAGCGCCGGCCGCGCCGAATCCTGGGCGCAGGACTACGTGGCGCGGCTGGCGCTGCACCGCGACCAGATCCGCGCCGAGACCACCCGCCTCGGCTGGGCGTTCACCACCCATTCCACCAACCGCTCGGCGGCCGAACTCCTGCTCGTGCTCCATGGCAACCTGACCGCGGGCCGCGACGGCCTCGCGGCCAGAACAGGACGGGGGGCATGATCGGCGGCATCCCCCTCTCCTTCGCTGAGCCGCTGCTGCTGACCGCGCTGGTCGCCCTGCCGGCGTTGTGGTGGCTGTTGCGGGTGGTGCCGCCGCGGCCGCGCCGCATCGAATTCCCGCCGACCCGGCTCCTGCTCGACATCGCGCCCAAGGAACAGACCCCGGCGCGGACGCCGTGGTGGCTCGCCGCGCTGCGGCTCGGCCTCGCCGCCCTGGTGATGATCGCGCTGGCGGGACCGGTGCTGAACCCGCGCAGCGGCGCGGCGCATGATGGCCGCCCGCTCGTCGTCCTGATCGACGACGGCTGGAGCGCGGCGGCGAGCTGGGACGCGCGCATCCGCGCCGCCGACCAGCTGCTCGCCGACGCCGAGGGTGACCGCCGCGCGGTGGCGCTGGTGCCGCTGTCCGAACCCGCGCGCGACCTGTCGCTGATCGCCGCGGGCGCGGCGCGCGTCGCGCTGCGCCAGCTCGCGCCGAAACCCTTCGCGGTCGACCGCGCCGAGACGCTGCCGGCGATCGCGCGCCTCATCGCCGCCACCGGCCCCGCCGACCTGGTCTGGCTCAGCGACGGCGTCGACAGCGGCAACGGCGCGCGCTTCGTCGAGGGGCTGGCAAAATTCGACAACGACGGCGCGCTGACCGTGGTCGAGGGCGGCACGCCGACGGCGCATGCGCTGGCCGGCGCCGAGAACGCCGCCGCGAAGATGTCGGTGCGGGTGCTGCGCGCCACCGCCGGCGGCACCGAGGCCGGCCAGGTGCGCGCGCTCGACGCCAAGGGCGCGCCGATCGGCGAGGCACGTTTCAGCTTCGCGCCCCAGGAAGCCGAGACCGAGGCTGCCTTCGCGCTGCCGGTCGAATTGCGCAACGACATCACCCGGCTCGAGATCACCGGCGAGCGTTCGGCCGGCGCGGTGCAGCTGCTCGACAAGCGCTGGCGCCGGCGTACCATCGGCATCGTCAGCGGCTCGACCAGCGACACCGCCCAGCCGCTGCTCGCCTCGACCTTCTACCTGACCCGCGCGCTGTCGCCCTTCGCCGACGTCCGGCTCGGCGATCGCGGCGCCGCGGCGGAGGCGATCGGCCTGTTTCTCGACCAGAAGCTGCCGATGATCATCATGGCCGATGTCGGCACGCTGTCGCCCGAGCTGCGCGACCGGCTGGCGGCCTGGATCGATCACGGCGGCGTGCTGGTGCGGTTCGCCGGTCCCCATCTCGCCGCCGGCGACGACGACCTGGTGCCGGTGAAGCTGCGCCGCGGCGGCCGCAGCCTCGGCGGCAGCCTGACCTGGGAGAAGCCGCAGCACATCGCGAGCTTTGCCGCCGACGGCCCGTTCGCGGGGCTCGACGTGCCCGCCGATGTCACCGTCGAGCGCCAGGTGCTGGCCGAGCCCGATCCGACGCTCGCCACCCGCAGCTGGGCCTCGCTCGCCGACGGCACGCCGCTGGTCACCGGCGACCGCCGCGGCAAGGGCATCGTGGCGCTGTTTCACGTCAGCGCCGACATGCGCTGGTCGAACCTGCCGATGTCCGGCGCCTTCGTGGAAATGCTCAAGCGCGTGGTCGACCTCGCGGGCTACAATGCCGGCCCGCTCGCCGACGTCGCCGGCGACTCCGGCAAGGAGCCGCTGGCGCCGATCCGCGTGCTCGACGGCTTCGGCGCCTTCGGCGCGCCGACCGCGACCGCGCGGCCGATCGTGGCCGACGACCACAGCCGCGCCAGCGCCGAGCACCCGCCGGGCTTCTACGGCCCGCCCGAAGGCCCCATCGCGGTCAACGCGCTCGCCGCCGCCGACCGCCCGGTGGCGCTCGACACCGCGGCGCTGCACGCCCGCCGCGTCAGCTATGTGAGCGAGCAACCCCGCGACCTGCGCGGCCTGCTGTTGCTCGCGGCGCTGGTGCTGCTGCTGGTGGACAGCGTGATCGTCGCGGTGATGGGCGGCGGCATCGCCGCGGGCCTCGCCGCGCTGACGCGGCGGCGCGCGGTGGCCACGCTGCTTGCCGTGGCGCTCGGCCTCTCGGCGCTTGCGCTCGCGCCGTCGCCCGCCCGCGCGGAGGCCGACACCTTGTCATCCGCCGACGAGGCGGCGATCGCCGCGACGTCGCAAACCCGGCTCGCCTATGTCGCCACCGGCAATGCCGATGTCGACGCCATCGTGAAGGCCGGGATGTCCGGACTGACGCTGTTCCTGTCCCAGCGCACCGCGCTGGAGCCCGGCGAGCCGGTCGCGGTGGATCCGGGGCGCGACGAACTGGCGTTCTTTCCGCTGATCTACTGGCCGGTGCTGCCCGGCGCGCCGAAGCCCGCGCAGGCGGTGCTCGATCGCCTCGATGCCTACATGAAGCACGGCGGCACCGTGCTGTTCGACACCCGCGACGCCATCGAGGCCGGATCCCCCGACACGGAGGCGCAGACGCCCGGCATGCAGGCGCTGCGCGGCATGCTGTCCTCGCTCGACCTGCCGGAACTGGAGCCGGTGCCGCGCGATCACGTGCTGACCAAGACCTTCTACCTGCTGCGCGACTTTCCCGGCCGCTTCACCTCGGGGCAGACCTGGGTCGAGGCGCTGCCGCGCGAGGAAGAGGACGAAGGCACGACGCGGCCGGCGCGCGGCGGCGATGGCGTGTCGCCGATCATCATCACCTCCAACGACCTGGCCGGCGCCTGGGCGATGGCCCCGGACGGCCAGCCGATGCTGCCGCTGTCGCCGGGCGAGCCGCGGCAGCGCGAATTCGCCTTCCGCGCCGGCGTCAACATCGTGATGTACACGCTGACCGGCAACTACAAGGCCGACCAGGTCCACGCGCCGGCGCTGATCGAACGGCTGGGGCAGTGAACGTGAGAGCCGCCGCTATCCCTCATCGTGAGTGTCTGGCTCAAAAGGCAGGAAGCGAAATCAGGCCCTCGTTGTTTTTGCTCGTCATGCGCGGGCAACCGGATCCGGCCTTCGGCCGGTCCGGCCGTAAACTTGACCCGCGCATCCACGCTTTGGGGCCGCGGCCGCTAAGCGAAGAGTGGATTGCCGGGTCAAGCCCGGCAATGACGAAGGAGAGGCTTAGCGCGCACCCGTTGGCACCTCCTCACCATGAGGAGGAACGAGGGAAGCGGCAGAACAACGTGACTGCGCAGGAGTAGCATGCAGTATTCGATCGTCTTCGCCCCGCTCATTCCCCCCCTGGCGCTGTGGATCGCGCTTGCTGCCGCGGCCGTCGCGGCGCTGCTGGCGCTGTGGACGCGCGGCGCCCGCGGGATGCTGCGCGTCGCCGCGCTGGCGCTGCTGCTGCTGGCGCTCGCCAACCCCTCGTTCACGCGCGAGGAGCGCGAGCCGCTGTCCTCGGTCGCGGCCGTCGTGGTCGACAAGAGCCCGAGCCAGAATTTCGGCGACCGCACGGCGCAGACCGACAAGGTGCGCGAGACCCTGGTGGCGCGGCTGAAGGCCATCAAGGGCCTCGAGGTCCGGGTCGTCGAGGCCGGCCAGGCCGACGGCGAAACCGACGGCACCCACCTGTTCGGCGCGCTCGGCAACGCGCTCGCCGACGTGCCCACCGATCGCGTCGCCGGCGCCTTCCTGATCACCGACGGCCGCGTCCACGACATTCCGGCCAACCCCGCCGCGCTCGGCTTCACCGCGCCGCTGCACGCGCTCGTCACCGGCCGCAAGGACGAGCGCGACCGCCGCATCGCCATCGTCGCGGCGCCGCGCTTCGGCATCGTCGGCCAGAACCAGACCATCACTTACCGGCTCGACGACCAGGGCGTCAGCGGCCAGCAGGCGCAGGTCACGGTGCGGCGCGACGGCGAGGTGTTGAGTAGCCGCGCCGTGGGCAGCGGCCAGACCGTCAATGTCGGCATCGAGATTCCGCATGCCGGGCCCAACATCATCGAGATCGAGGCCTCGGCGCTCGACGGCGAGCTGACGCCGGTCAACAACCGCGCGGTGGTCGCCGTCGACGGCATCCGCGACAAGCTGCGGGTGCTGCTGGTGTCGGGCGAGCCGCATTCCGGCGAGCGCACCTGGCGCAACCTGTTGAAGTCCGACGCCAGCGTCGACCTCGTGCACTTCACCATCCTGCGGCCGCCGGAAAAGCAGGACGGCACGCCGATCAACGAACTGTCGCTGATCGCGTTTCCGACCCGCGAGCTGTTCCAGCAGAAGATCCACGAATTCCAGCTGATCATCTTCGACCGCTACGCCCGCCAGGGCGTGCTGCCGGTCGCCTAT
>JBKQQE010000160.1:0-2987 GCA_052326245.1 Xanthobacteraceae bacterium
AGGTTCTTGCCACGTCGTGGTTCCGGTTGTCAGAAATCACTAGTGTGGTGGTTCAGAAGTTCTTTTCGTCAGTGCGGGCTTAGTCCATCAAGAGAACTTCTGAACCAAAACCACACTAGAATCATAGATTTCTAGTGTCCTTTCGAATCCGAAGTTCGCTCTGGAGCACGCTGCAAAATCAAGCGAACTTCGGATTCGGGACACTAGGTCACCGTGATCGGCATCGCGGGATCGACCACCTACGCGCCGCCGCCCGCAGCCTGACGTCGGCCAGGGTGGTAACGGCAAATTCCGTCGATGAGGCGATGGCGATGATGCAGGCCGGAGACGGCCAGGCGCTGGCGCTGACGCATGATTCGCTGCCGCCGCTGCAGACCAAGCTGCCCGGCTCGCGTATTCTCGATGGCGCCTTCCAGACCACCGGGGTCGCGATCGCCGTGCACAAGGACCGCCCCGCCGCGCTCGCCGCGGTCACCGATTTCGTCAATGCCGCGAAGCGGGACGGAACGCTGCGCCGGATGTTCGACGACGCGGGGCTCGGCGCGCAAGCCGTGGCGCCGTGAACGGATCGGACAGGTTCACAGGTTCACTGTAAGAAAAAGCGGTCCCCCGAGGGAGACCGCTTCAGTTAACGTCGCAAGCTCCGCTCAGAACGGGTAGTGCTGCGGCCCCTCGATGGTGATCCAGCGCAGGTCGGTGAACTCGGCGATCGCGGCCTTGCCGCCGAAGCGGCCGTAGCCCGAACCCTTGACGCCGCCGAACGGCATCTGCGCCTCGTCCTGCACGGTCGGTCCATTGATGTGGCAGATGCCGCTTTCGATCCGGTTGGCGACCTCCAGCGCGCGGTTGACGTTGGTGGAGAACACCGCCGCCGACAGCCCGTATTCGGTGTCGTTGGCGACGCGGACCGCCTCGTCGTCGCCGTTGACGCGGATGATGCTCTTGGCCGGGCCGAACGATTCCTCGGTGTAGATCCGCATCGCCGACGTCACCTTGTCGACCACGGTGGCTTCCATGATCGAGCCGGTGCGGCCGCCGCCGGCCCCCACCGCCGCGCCCTTGGACTTGGCGTCGGCCACCAGCTGCTCGACCTTTTCCGCGGCCTCGACGCTCACCAGCGAGCCCAGCACCACGTGCTCGCGCGGATTGCCGGCCGGCAGCTTGCTGGCACGCGCCGCGAACTTGGCGACGAACGCGTCGGCGATCTTCTCGTCGACGATGATGCGCTCGGTCGACATGCAGATCTGGCCCTGGTTGGCATAGGCGCCGAAGATCGCGGCATCCACCGCGGCGTCGATGTCGGCGTCGTCGAGCACGATCAGCGGCGCCTTGCCGCCGAGTTCGAGCAGCACCGGCTTGAGATGGCGCCCCGCGGTTTCGGCGATGATGCGCCCGACCCGGGTCGAGCCGGTGAAGTTGATGCGCTTGACCGCCGGGTGGGAGATCAGGGCCTCCACCACCGCGGCGGCGTCCTCCGGACGGTTGGTGACGACGTTGACCACGCCGGCGGGCAGACCGGCGTCGCGCAGCACCTGGCCGATCAGCCGCTGCGTCGCCGGGCAGACTTCGGAGGCCTTCATCACCACCGTGTTGCCGCAGGCCAGCGGCATCGCCACCGAGCGGGTGCCGAGAATCACCGGCGCGTTCCACGGCGCGATGCCGACGCAGACGCCGGCCGGCTTGCGCACGGCGAGCGCCAGCATCCCCGGCTTGTCGGAGGGGATCACCTCGCCGGTGATCTGGGTGGTCATCGACGCCGCCTCGCGCAGCATGTTGGCGGCCAGCATGACGTTGAAATGCGCCCACGGCGCCGTGGCGCCGGTTTCCTCGGTCATCAGCGCGGCGAATTCCTCGCCCTTGGTCGCCATCAGGTCGGCGGCCTTCAGCAGCAGGCGGCGGCGCTCGGTCGGTCCCACCGCGGCCCAGGCCGGAAACGCCTTGGCGGCGGCTTCCACAGCCTTGGCGACGTCCTCGATCGAACCCGCGGCGGCCCTGGTCGCCACCGCCCCGGTCATCGGATTTTTGCGCTCGAACGTCCTGCCGCCGGCGGCATCGACGTCCTTGTCCCCGATCAAGAGCTGAATGTTCACCCGAGCCTCCCTGTGCTGCGCGCCGGATCCCCACGCGCGACATCGCGCCCGGGGCCCCGCGCTCGTCTTCAGTTTGATTGACGTTGGTCTAACAAAGAAAGCCAGGCGTGCCAAGATAGTTTGATGTCCAAGCAGTTCCCTGCTGCGCCGCCAAACGCGCCGGCGTTCGATGAAGGCGGTGTGACGCACGGAATCCCCAGGTCAGGCCGGGAAGGATCGGCGCGCCACGGCCGGCGCCGGGGCAAAACCACGCGCGCAAATCGTTATATCGAATGGAATATGTCGGGCAGGACAGGTCGGTAGCGCTGTCCCAACGGCGCGATCTCGCCAAACTCGCGCGCAACAGTTGGCCCGCAACGCCTGGCCATCAACCGCCATGGACTGCGCAACGGCATCAGGCCGGACATCGCGCAAGATCCGGAAAGTGCCAAACCGCGACATCGAGGATGCAAGTCACTGTAACAAAAAGCCGCTCGGAGGCAACCAGCCGCCGTTGCTGCCCGATGCCCGGCTAGTTGCCGCTGAGGGCGTTGGCACAGCCTTTCGAAAGCTGGGAGAAGTGTTCAGCCATGCAGTTATGGCGCTGGACGTCGTCCCTTGCCACGGCGCGGCAGAACCTCATGACGTCGCCGCGGCACGCGGCAGTCATCGCCGGAGTTGGTCCGGCGAAGCGCGTCCCGGCGGCGAACGCCGGAACAGTTACAAAGAAGGTCAGCAATAGCGCAAATGTGGTTCGCATCATCGGATCATTCTCCTGAGATGTTGCGCGACCCCAATATCCGGCACAGCCGGCCGGCTGGCAAGGATTTCGTCGGGTCCGGATCTCGCGGGTCCGAGCCGTCTAGTGTCCCAATTCTAGCATTCGCATCACTTTGCGGCGCGCACTTTTGCGAATGT
>JBKQQE010000161.1:0-3513 GCA_052326245.1 Xanthobacteraceae bacterium
GCTCGATCTCGGCGGCGGCGAACACCGCGAGGTCGCTGCGGTTCTCGCGCGCGCGCCAGACCACCGAGAGCAGATAGCCGTCGCCCTCGGCCGCGCCGTCGTTGCGCGGCACGAACACCGGCTCCGACAGGGTGTCGCCCCCGGGCAGCAGGTAGCGGGCGCGCCGGTTGGCCTGGGCGTCGACATGGACGATGCCGGCCAGCGCGCCGTCGATCGGGCCGTCGGGGGTCGTGCAGGCATACCAGCCGTGCCGGTTGGCGACGCCGGCGCGGCGATCGTCGATGCGGGGGAATTCGCCGGTGATGTCGTCGAGATAGTGCTGGCTGAAGCGATCGGTGCCGCCGGCCAGATCGAAGGTCCAGCGGCACAGCCGCGCCCGCGATTTCAGCGGATCGGTCGGCCGTCCGTCGGGATGCGGGAACAGCGGCGGCTCGTCGAACTGCATGACGTCGGCGACGATGCGGTTGCCGTCTTCCCAGGCGTTCATGACATGGAAGACGTAGCAGCTCTCGCCGCGGAACCAGGCGATATCCTTGGTCGCCCCGCTGCGCTTCATCACGCCGACATAGGCGCCCTTGTCGGGTTCCCAGGCATAGGGTGGGCGGCCGCTCATGGCGCGGTCCATGCTGCCGGTCAGCGGCAGCACCGGGAACAGGACGTGATTGGCGGTGACGATGAAGTCGTGGACCATGCTGGCATAGGGTGCCTCGAAGCGCTCGAAGCGGGTGACGTCGCCCGCGGCGCTGACCGTTCCGAACGACAGCGCCGGCGTGAAGGGTCCGGCGGCGTTGTAGCCGAAGAACGCCATCTCGCCGGTCGCGGGGTCGACCTTCGGATGCGCGGTGAAGGGGCCGGCGATCCGCTTGCCGTAGTTGCAGTAGCCGCGGGTGGCCAGCGTGCCGGGCTCGATCTCGGTGGGCAGGTGGGCTTCCTCCAGCGCCAGCAGGCGGCCGGCGTGGAAGATGATGTTGGTATTGGCGACGCCGCCGTCGGTGGTCACATCCGCCGGCACGTCGGCGAGGCGGCGGCCGCCGAAGCCGCTGAACAGGGCGCGGCCGGCGTCGTGTTCCGCCAGCCATTTCGGCGTGCGCACCCAGCGGTTGCGGTAGCTGGCGCGGCCGTTCTCCAGGTGAAAGGCGTGCAGCATGCCGTCGCCGACGAACCAGTGCGCGCCGGGCGCGTCGAACTGCGGATTGGGGCCGTTGCGATAGAGCGTGCCGTTGAGGTCGGCCGGCAGCTCGCCTTCGATCTTCAGGAACGGGGCGTCGCTCTCCATCGGGATCGGCGCGAGGTTGGAACGGGTGGCGGCGCGGTCGGCAGGGCGTTGCATCGGGCGTCTCCAAGGCGGAATAAGGCTGCGATGATTATCTTTACATCGTCAAGATAATCTAGGTCGGCGCGGATGGCGCGGTCAAGCGAAATCTTGACAGTGTCAAAATCGTGATCGATAAGGGAATCATGGCCAAAACCCCTTCACGACCGGGCAAATCCGCCGCCACCCATCCGGCGACACCGCGCCCGGCGCAGCGGCTGGTGAAAAAACCAGGCACGCGGAACCGGGCCGGCGCTGCCGGGCCGGCGCGCGCGGCGACCCCCTATCATCATGGCGACCTGCACGACGCCCTGCTGGTCGCGGCCGAGCGGATTCTCGAGCGTGACGGGCTGGCGGGGCTGACGCTGCGCGCGGCGGCGCGCGAGGCGGGGGTGTCGCACGCCGCGCCCACACATCATTTCGGCGATCTCGCCGGTCTCGTCAGCGATCTCGCCGCCATCGGATTCCGACGCTTCGGCGCCGCCCTGGCGGGCGCGGCGGAGGGCCTGGAACCGAGCAGCCGGCTCGATGCCATGGGCCACGCCTATGTCGCTTTCGCGAGAGCCTACCCGGGGATGTTCACGCTGATGTTCCGCGGCGAACGCCTGAATCAGGCGCGGCCGACGCTGCTGGAGGCGATGAAGGGCGCGGCATAGGCGCTCGCCGGCGCCGTTGCCGATCGCAGCCCGGACGCGCCGAGCGCGCCTGCGCTCACCCAGGCCGCCGACACCGTGCGCGCCTGGGCGCTGGTCCATGGCTTCGCCGTGCTGCTGCTCGACGGGCGGCTCGACGAGATGCTGGCGCGCTTCCCGCCCGGCATCAGCGTCGATGCCTTGCTCGCCGAAGTGCTGCTGCGACCGGCTTAGAGCATGATCCGGACCGGAACGGCCGCGTTAGCGCAAAGTGGAAACCGGTTTTCCGAAAAGATCATGCTCAAACAAAGAGATGAGATCATGATGCGATTTAATCCAATCGCATCATGATCTAAGACCGCTGAGGCTGTACCGGACGCGGTTTGCGGCCGACGTGAAGCGGCTCAACCCAAGGCAAGCTGTGGAAGGTCCGGCTTTTGCCTAAATTTCTGCCGCCACGGGCGTAGGAATCAGCGCCGCAGCCCTTTAAAGAAGAGGCTTCGCGACCGCGACGCCGCCGATGCGGCGGGTCGCATCGCCGCAAGGTCCTCACCGGCCGCATTCAGGATTGCTCAACTCGTCCATCATGCCCGCCATTTCAAGCCGCAAGCCGTTCCGCATTGGCCGCTCCCGCACCGGGCTCGGCCTGTTCGCCACCAAGCCGATCAAGAAGGGCACCGAAATCATCGAATATTTCGGGCCGCTGCTGGATTCGCGCAACGAAAAGCACGACGCCATCGAGAACAAATACCTGTTCGAGATCAACGGCCGCTGGACCATCGACGGCTCGGTCCGCCGCAATGTCGCGCGCTACATCAATCACGCCTGCCGCCCGAACGCCGAATCCGACGTGCGGGAGCGCAAGCGCAAGGTGTTCATCCGCGCCATCAAGAACATCGCCCCGGGCGAGGAGATCAACTACGACTACGGCAAGGATTACTTCAACGAATTCCTGAAGCCGATCGGCTGCAAATGCGCGGCATGCGAGAACAAGCGCAAGCTCGCGCGCGCCGAGGCGAGGGCGGCAAAGCTCCGCGCGGCCAAGCGCGCGGCGGCCCGCGCCGCCAACGGTGCCGCCAAGCCGCGGGCGGCGGCCGCGTCGAAACGGGCCGCGCGATCCGGGCTCAAGATCGTATCCAGGGCCGTGGCGAAATCCGGCCTGGGCAAGCAGGCTCACCGCGGGCGCGGTTGATCTCGCTGATTCTGCTTTGGTTTCGACAACCCGCAAGTCTGGGCGCTTGCTGTCCATGACAACGATGGAGGGCTTCTTCTCGTCGCTAACGCACGCCGCTTACAAAAAGCCCCAATCGTGATGGTGACTGCGGTCTGGCTGGCGGGCGAGCTGGACAGGGCACCGTGCTGACAAGTCTATCGCGCCAGATCTGGTCGGACGCCCGCCATCTCCAGATCATTGCGCTGGCAAGCCTGCTCGCGATCAATCTGGTCGCGATCGATTTCGGCGCGGACCCGGCGGCCAGCGCCTGCGCCGTTACGGCCTGCCTGATCACCCAGGTGGCGTGCCGCCGGCTTTCGAATATTCCGCTCGATCTTCGCTCGCCACTCATCACC
>JBKQQE010000162.1:0-12557 GCA_052326245.1 Xanthobacteraceae bacterium
GCGCGCGCAGCGGCTCGCTGAGCACCATCGCCATGGCGTTGGCGATCGAGGCGACGCTGAGCGGGTCGCACCAGACCACGTCGTCGTCGTGGAGATATTCGGTGAACGGCGCGATCCGCGACGTCACCACCGGGGTGCCGCTGGCCATCGCCTCCAGCACCACCAGCCCGAAGCCCTCCTTCACGGAGGGAAACACCAGCGCGTCCGCCAGCCGGTACAGTGACGGCATCTGCGCGTCCGGCACCGGGCCGAGGCGGACCACCGCGCGCGCCAGCACGCCGTCCGCGGCGATGAGCTGCTGGAAATCCCGCCGCGCGGCGCCGTGATCGAGCAGCGACGCGCCGCCGGCCACCACCAGCTGCGCGTTGGGCTGCAGCGCCAGGACCTGGCGGAACGCCTCGAGGATGCGAACGCTGTTCTTGCGCGCCTCGATGCCGCCGACGCTGAGCAGGACCGGGCCGGCGCCGAGCCCGTACTGGCCGCGCAGCTCGCTGTCGAGCAGGTCGCGGGTGGGGGTGAAGCGCGCGGTGTCGACGCCGTTGCCGACCTTGGTGGCGGCGCGGTCGAACTCCGCCTTGATCCGCGCGCGCCAGACCTCGCTGACCACGAACAGTTCGTCGGCGGCGGCGATGGCGCGCTGCTGCCGCGCCTTCAGCCGCGGATCGTCGAAGCTGTCGATGTGGTGCACGGTGCGGGCGAAGCCCGGGATCAGGCCGCGCTCCTTCAAGGTCGCCAGCGCGTTCGCCGAGATCGCGTCCTGGGCATGGAACACGTCGAAGCGGCGGTGCTCCGGCGCCTCGAAATGGCGGACGTAGTCGGCGATGCGGGTTTCCACCATGGCGGACACGTCGGTGGAGGCCGCCGATGCCATGATCGTCACCGCCGGCAGCAAGGGCGCACGGAAGAAGCCCTGCCCCGTCGCATCCGGCGCGTGCAGCGGCGCCGCGTGGCCGAGCCGGGTCAGGCTGTCCGCGAGTTCGAGCGCGTGCACCACCCCGCCGCGCGGGTTGGTGGAGTGCGCGAGCATGGCGATCCGCAGCGGGCGATCGCTGGCGTTCATGCGACCGCCTCCGCAACATCGACGGCGCGGCGGCCGGCGCCGATCAGCGGCGCTTTCGCGAAATCCCAGATGGTTTCGCAGCTTTCGCCGCTGTGGACGCTGACGCGGGCGCCGGCCGCGACCGTGCCGATGGTCGCCGCCGCGATGCCGCGCGCGGCGAAGCGGCCGATGGTCTCGCCGGCATGGCTTGGCTTGACCGACAACAGATAGCCGTAGCTCGGAAATGTTATGAGCCAGCGCTCCAGCGGCACGTCCGCCGGTTTTGGAATCGAGTCGAGGTCGATGGCGATGGCGACGCCAGAGCATTCCGCCAGCATCGCCGCGGTGCCGACAATGCCGCCCTGGCTGATATCCTTCGCCGCCCGGCTGAGATCCGCTTCCGCGATGGCCGGCAGGATCTCGAGATCGCCGCGCAGCCGCGCCGGCGGCGCGTCGGTCGCGGCCTCCCAGTTGGCGAACGGCTCGCGGTAGCGCCCGCGCAGGTCGATCGCCGCCACCAGCTGATCGCCGGGCTCCGCGTCGAAACTGGTCAGCAGCTTCTTCGCCCGGCCGAGAATGGCCACCGAGAACTGGCCGCGGTCGGTGCGGACATTGCTGTGGCCGCCGACCACCGGCACGCCGTAGGCACTGGCGGCGGCGCGCAGGCCTGCCAGCACGGGCGCGGCACCCGCCTCGCCGTCGGCCCAGATGGCGTTGACCACCGCGATCGGCCGGCCGCCCATGGCGGCGATGTCGGAGATGTTGACCATGGCGCCGCACCAGCCGGCGAACCAGGGGTCGCGCGCCACGAACTCGTTCATGAAGCCTTCGATGGCGAACAGCAGATAGCCGTCGCCGTCGGGGATGGCGGCGCAGTCGTCGCCCACCGCGACGGCGCCATCCGCCGACACGCCGAGCGCGCGCGCCACTGCCGCGATGTCGCTCTTGGCGGCGAGCCCGCTGCCGGCGCGCAGCCGTTCCGCAAGGGCGGCCATGGCAGCGGCGCCGATCATCACGCCGCCAGCTTCGGCAGCGACAGGAACCCGACCTCGGGTTGCTGGAACGGCGGATAGAAGTCGAGGTCGGCCTGCATCACGTGATGCGGCTTGCCGTGCAGCTCGACCGCGCGCAGCGTCCGCCAGTGCATGTGTTCGAACAGCGCGACGTTCTGGCTCTGGATGTTGCCGAGAAACCTGCGGCAGCCGCGCGCGTGCGCCGATTCCACGGCAAGCCGAATCAGCCCCGCGCCCACCGCGCCGAGCCGGCGATACGGCCCGGTCACCGCCAGCCGCGACCCCCACCAGACATCGGGATCGTTCTTCTCCTGGTGGATGCGCACGGTGCCGACCACGGCGTCGGCGGCGACGCCGAGCAGCGACACCGCGACGATGGGGATCGCCACCGCGTCGACCGCGTCGCGGTCGTCGCCATGGAACAATCGCTGCTCGTCACAGAACACCTGCCGGCGCAGCGCCGCCGCTCCGCGCCGCTCCCAGGCTTCGGTGGCGTATTTGATCTGGTAGGCGCAGGCGAGGTACGGCTTGAACGGCCCGAAGATCATGGCAGCCTCCGTTTCTCGTAAGTGGAGAGCGCCGAGCAGGCGCCGCATCTGGCGCAGCCGGCCTTGACGTCGGCAGAGGCGATGCCGCTGTCGGCGAGCAGCTGCGCTAGCGCGCCGAGGATCTCGTGCATGAAGGCGGGCGCGGGCGTCGGATGGCTTTCCAGCGGCGTGCCGGCGATCGGCACGAACGGCACCACGAAGGGATAGACGCCGACATCGACCAGGCGCCGGCACACCGCGAGGATGTCGGCGGCGCTGTCGCCGAGGCCGGCGAGGATGTAGGTCGAGACCTGGCCGCGGCCGAACACCGGCACGGCGGCGCGGAACGCCTCAAAATAGCGCGCCACCGAGACCTGCGCCTTGCCCGGCATGACGCGGGCGCGCACCGGCTCGGTGACGGCTTCCAGATGCAGGCCGAGCGAATCGATCCCGGCCTCCTTCATGCGGACGAACCAGGCGTCGTCGTCCGGCGGCTCGCACTGGCCCTGGATCGGCAGCTCCACCGCGGCCTTCACGCCGATCGCGCTCTCGCACAGCATTTTGGCGCCGCGGTCGGCGCCGGCCGGCGTGCCGGTGGTCATCACCATGTGGGTGACGCCGTCGAGCTCGACCGCCGCCTTGGCCACCTCGCCGAGCTGTTCGGGATTCTTGCGCTCGATGGTGCCGCCGGCGGCCAGCGACTGACCGATGGCGCAGAACTGGCAGGTCTTGGTCCGGCTCTGGTAGCGGATGCAGGTCTGCAGGATGGTGGTCGCCAGCACGTCGCGGCCGTGCAGCGTGGCGATCTTGGAATAGGGAATGCCGTCGGCGGTGCAGCGCTCGTAGAACCGCGGCCGCAGCTGGAACCTGACCTCGCCGATGACGTGGCCGTCGCGGCTGACCCGGCTGCGGCCGAGCGCGTCGGGCCGGTCGACCAGATAGGGGCTCTCGAACGCCGGCGCGTTGTGCACCGGGATCATCACGGTCGCGCCGCCGATGGTCATCGGCATGTGGTCGGAGGGACCGGCGCCGCCGCGGCGGCTGTCGCCGCCGGCTTTGGGGTCAGCCAGTCGAACTCCGAAGGACTGCAATTCGTTGATCAGCTGCTCGGTCGGCATCGGCGTCGGCATGTCGTGCGCCCGCATCGGTTTCATCGGATGTGCCTCCGGAGGAAGGGAAAGACGGTGTGGCATGGGCATGGTGCAGCGGCACGGCCGGGCGGTCGTCCCACAGCAGCGACAACAGCTCCGGCCGCGCGTAGTGGCCGACCGAATCCATCATCCGCTTGCGCTTGACGATCAGCGCCATGTCGAGATCGGCGACAAGGATGCCCTCGCCCGAGGTCAGCGGCGGCACGATGTGGTTGCCTTCCGGCGAGACGATCGCGGTCATGCAGCCGCCGCGAATGCCGCGCCGGGCGCCCTCGTCGGGCGAGATTTTCGCGATCTGCTCCTCGGTCAGCCAGCCGGTGGCGTTGACGACGAAGCAGCCGCTTTCCAGCGCGTGATGGCGGATCGTCACCTCGATCTGGTCGGCGAAGATCTGCCCGACCAGCGAGCCGGGAAACTGGGCGACGTGGATCTCCTCGTGCTGCGCCATCAGCGCGTAGCGGGCGAGCGGGTTGTAGTGCTCCCAGCAGGCCAGCGCGCCGACGCGCCCCACCGCAGTGTCCACCACCTTCAGCCCGGCGCCGTCGCCCTGGCCCCAGATCATCCGCTCATGGAAGGTCGGCGTGATCTTGCGGCGCTTCAGCCGCAGCGTGCCGTCGGCGTCGAAGATCAGCTGCGCGTTGTAGAGCGTGCCATGGTCGCGCTCGTTGACGCCGAGCACGACGACGAGGTTGTGCCTGCGGGCGGCCGCCGCCACCGCCTCCGTCACCGGGCCGGGCACCACCACGGCGTTGTCGTAGAGATGGATGTGCTCGGCGCCGCTCAGCATCGGCGGGCGGATGAACGAGAAATACGGATACCAGGGCACGAAGGTCTCGGGGAAGACCACCAGCCGCGCGCCCTTGCCGGCCGCCTCCGCGGTCGCGGCGAGCACGCGCTCGAGCGTGCCCGTCGGCGTGTCGAGGTCCGGCGCGATCTGCACCGCGGCCACCCGGATCAGTTTCTTGTCCGCCATCTCAAGCCTCCCTCGCCGCGCCGGCCGGTCGCCGCGTCATGCGCCGGGCGCGGGGGTCGAACCGGTGCGGCCGGCCCTCGCGTCCCATCGCGCCTTGCGTGTCAGAGCGTCCAGGTGTCGAGGATGAAGGCGCCGTCGCGCCGATGCAGCAGGATCAGGTCCATCACATCGAGCGGGCTGATCGGCGTGATCCCGGGCATCAATGACGGCTCGCCGTGGCCGTACAGCGCCTGCAGCGCGAACCGGCAGGCGTAGACCTTGCCGCCCTCCGACATGATTTTGTCCAGCCGGTTGTTGAAGTTGAGATGGCCGGGAAAGGCTTCGTCGCCGATCTTGGGAAAGCCGCGCTGCACGCCCAACGTGACGCCGGGGCCGTAGAGCAGCACGGAGGTCGCGAAGCCCTTCTGCATCAGGCGGGAGGCCTGCAGCAGGTTGACGAGGCCGATGGAGCCCTCGAACGCGACGGTATGGAACGTGACCAGCGCTTTTTCGCCGGGCTTCGCTTTGACGTCTTCAAACACCTTCTGTTCGTAGTCGACCAGGTAGTCGCCCTTCTGGCGTGCGGGGACGGTCACTGCTGGCATGGTGCACTCCTTGTTACGTCCCGGTCCCTCCGGGAGCATCCCAAGCGGTGCAATCAATGTGCCAGAGGGTTGATGCAGATCAATTCAGCAAACCAGCAAAAATCCATACAATCTTACATTCATAATTGAACGCAAACTTGAATGGAGCCCGTTCGCGGTGCCAAAACTCCACGCAAGGCACTAGGCAAGCTGCTTATTTTTCGTTCGCGCCAGTTTGCCATATCAGGAACCTGGATTGTGACAGGTTGCTTGCAAAATACCTCCGATCAATCTACGGTCAATGAGCCCTTACGGCCCTTCCAGCCATGACCGGACCGCATGCCCGATTGGACCCCCGACCTCTCCAAGAGCGACAAGCCGCGCTACATGGCGATCGCGGATGCCATCGCCGACGACATCGGCGCCGGACGGCTGGTGACCGGCGACCGGCTGCCGCCGCAGCGCAAGCTCGCCAGGCGCCTCGACATTGATTTCACCACTGTGGCGCGCGGCTATGTCGAAGCGCAGAAGCGCGGCCTGATCGAATCCAAGGTCGGACAGGGGACCTTCGTGCGGCTGAAGCCGCGGCCGCGGCGCGCCGAGCCGCTGGCGCCGGCGCCGCGCCCGGTCGACCTCACCATGAACCTGCCGCCGGAGCCCGATGATCCCGAGCTGATCGAGCGGATGCAGGCGGGCGTCGAATACGTGGCCAAGGATATCGTCTCGGTGCTGCGCTATCAGGGCTTCGGCGGCACCCAGGCCGACAAGGACGCGGCGTCCAGCTGGCTTGGCCGGCGCGCGCTGGTGCCGGCGCAGGAGCGCATCTTCGTCTCCCCCGGCGCCCATCCGGCGCTGCTCGGCATCATGGGCATCCTGGCGCGGCCGAACGAGACCGTGCTGTGCGAGAGCATCACCTATCCCGGCATCCGCTCGATCGCCGCGCAGCTGTCACTGAACCTGGTCGGGCTGCCGATGGACGAGCACGGCATCGACCCGCAGGCCTTCAATGATGCCTGCAGGACGCTGCAGCCGAAGGCGATCTACCTCAACCCGACGCTGCAGAACCCGACCACCCTGACGATTCCCGATCATCGCCGCGAGGAGATCGTCGAGATCGCGCGGCACTTCCAGGTGCCGATCGTCGAGGACGATGCCTATGGCTTCATTCCGGCGCACGGCCACGGTCACGCGCCGTTCGCCGCCATCGCCCCCGACCTGACCTGGCACGTGGCGGGGCTCGCCAAATGCATCGGCGCCGGGCTGCGCGCCGCCTACGTGATCGTGCCGGATACCCGCTCGATCTGGCCGTTCGCCTCGGCGCTGCGCGCGGCAACGGTGATGGCGTCGCCGCTGACGGTGGCGCTGGTGACGCGATGGATCGAGGACGGCACCGCCGACACGCTGCTGCGCTTCATCCGGGCCGAGACCACGGCGCGGCAGCAACTGGCCGCGGAAATCCTGCCGCCCGGTTCCTACCGCGGCGATCTGTTGAGCTTCAACATCTGGGTGCCGCTGCCGGCGCCGTGGACGCGCTCGGCCTTCGTCGAGCACATGCGCGCCACCCATATCGGCGTCGTCGCCAGCGATGCCTTCGTCGCCAATGGCAGCGCGCCGGAAGCGGTGCGGGTTTGCTTTGGCGGCCCCGCCAGCCGCGCCCAGATCAAATGGGCGCTGGAATACATGACCCACGCGCTGACCGAATCGCCGGCGCTGGCATCGGCGTTTTTGTGACGTATCGGCGCGGCATCGCCCCGCGCGTCAATCGGCGACGGAGGACATTCCCACGGCGCTCAGCGCCGGCGCCAGGCTCGGCGCCTGCACGGTGAGGTCCTTCGGCTTCAGCCGCAGCCCGAACACATGGGGGAAACGCAGAATCTCGATGTCGAAATGGGGGGTGGTGACGAGCGACCCGGCCGCCCCGCGCGGCGCGTAGATCCGGCCCCACAGGTCGATGCCGTCGAACTGCGGCAGCGCGCGCAGCCGAAGATTGGCCAGCGGCCCGCGGCAATCGAGCAGGTCGCGGGCGCGGTCGTTCATCATCAGCACCCAGCCGTCGGTGACGTGGCCGGCGTCGTTGGTGATCGGGCTCGCCACCGCCATGGCGTCGGCGGCGGTCCGGAACAGCTGTTCGTAGACCTCGAGCTGATGGTTGACCTCTTCCAGGCAGCACACCAGCATCACCGAGGTGTCGGAAGTCCGGACCGGCAGGATAATCTCGTGCCACATGGTCCCCGGCGCCGAACTCGCGCCGGTGAAGCGGGTGAAGGCCGGCGCCATGTCGCGCACCACCCGGCGATAGATCTCGGCGAGGTCGCGCACTACTGGACTGGCGCCATCCGACAGCAGCGTCGCGCCCGGACGGCGCGAGATCGCATGCTGCACCGCACCACCGATGTAGATGTAGGCGAAATCGTCGCCGACCGGCGTCAGGTAGGCGCAGTGGGCCTGCAGCGGCGGGCTGGCCTCGTCGACCAGGCGGTGTACCGTCAACCCGCCGGTGGCATAGAGCGTGCGCCACTTGGTCCAGACATATTCCAGGCGCGCGGTCGCGAGTTCGCGCGGGATCGCCGATCCGTGGAAAACCTCAATGGCCATAATACCCGCAGCCCCACCACCCCTGTCCGACAACCTGCCCGGACAAAAGCACCCGTCGCACCCCGCGCCGCAGAAGTCCGCCCGTGGCGGCGCAATCGTGCTTGGACGCCCGAAACCCGTAACCGGGTCCCGTCACGCCGTCATGTTAGATGCCACAAGGTCGTCAGCAATTGATTAAGAAGCGGGCACAATTTGAGCGCTAGTGGTCCGATTTTAACATTCGCACCCCGTCGCGGCTGCTCTCTTGCGAATGCTAAAATCGGACCACTAGCAAATCTATGATTCTAGTGCCGCTTTCGACTTGAAGTTCCTGAACCGAAGGTTGCGGCAGACGCTGCAGGAATTTCAAATCGGCGGCACTAGCGGTGTGATTTGAGCTATTTGCGCTTCGCCTCGATCACGTCCCAGATCATCGCCGCCACGTCCGGTCCGCCGACGCGGGCGATCGCCCGGATCCCGGTGGGCGAAGTGACGTTGATTTCGGTCAGGTAGCCGTCGATGACGTCGATGCCGACGAACAAGAGGCCGTGCCGGCGCAACGCCGGCCCGAGCCGCTCGCAGATCGCCCGCTCGCGCGCGCTGAGATCGGTCGCCTTGGCGGCGCCGCCGCGGACCATGTTGGAGCGCAGGTCGTTCTCCGCCGGCACCCGGTTGATCGCGCCGGCGAACTCGCCGTCGACCAGGATGATGCGCTTGTCGCCGTTCCTGACCTCGGGAAGAAACCGCTGGATCACCCATGGCTCGCGGAACGTCACCGAGAACATGTCGTGCAGCGAGCCGAAATTCATGTCCTTCGGCATCACCCGGAACACCGCGGCGCCGCCGTGGCCGTACAGCGGCTTGATCACCACGTCGCCGTGCTCGGCGCGGAACGAATTGATTTCCTCGACGTCGCGGGAGATCAGGGTCGGCGGCATCAGCTCGGAAAACTGCGTGACGAAGATCTTTTCCGGCGCGTTGCGGACGCTGGCCGGATCGTTCACCACCAGGGTCTGCGGATGGATCCGCTCCAGCAGATGCGTGGTGGTGATGTAGGCGAGATCGAACGGCGGATCCTGGCGCAGCAGGATCACGTCGAACGACTTCAGCGCTTCGCGCCGCGCCTCGCCGAGCGTGAAATGGTCGCGCTCGTCGTCGCGCACCGTGAGCGGCCGTACCGGCGCCACCAGCTCCTCGCCGCGCAGCGACATCTGGTCGGGAGTGTAATAGGACACGGCGTGGCCGCGCCGCTGCGCTTCCAGCAGCAGCGCGAAGGTGGAATCGCCGCGGATATTGATGCGCGCGATGGGGTCCATCTGGACGGCGATTTTCAAGGGCATGATCAGGTCCGCGTGGGTGGTCGCAAGAACATTGGGCTCAACTGCATTGCGTTCAAGTGTTGCAGCAACATCAAATCGTCAGCCGCTCAAATCGAACGCCGCGGTGAGGTGCCGCGGCAGCGACCACGGCGCGATCAGGATGGCGTCGAAGCGGCAATCCAGACGTCCATGGTCGGGGTGGGCGGCGAGCCACATCTGCGCCGCGGCGATGATGCGCTGGCGCTGCTGCGGCGTCACCGCGTAGGCCGCCTCGTCCAGCGTGGCGCGGGCCTTGACCTCGACGAAGGCGATCAGGTTGCGGCGCCGCGCCACGATGTCGATCTCGCCGAAGCGGGTGCGGAAGCGGCGCGCCAGGATGCGATAGCCCTTGGCGATCAGGTAGGCGGCGGCGCGGCTTTCCGCGGAGATGCCGGTGCGGAACGCCCGCACGCGCGCCGGCGCCGGCGCGGCCGCGTCGCGGTCGTCAGGCTTCGCCATCGCCGCCCTCGTTGGCGAGCGCGAGCGCGCGCGCATAGACCTCGCGGCGCGGCCGCCCCGAAACCTCGACCGCATGCGCCACCGCGTCCTTGACGCTGTCGCGCTTCAGCCGCGCCCGCAGCACCTGGTCGAGCGCGTCCTGTGACATCACCTGCGCGTCGCGGTCCGGCGGCGCGATCACCAGCACGAACTCGCCGCGGGTCTCCAGCGCCGCGGCGTTCGAGGCGAGCTCTACGAGGCCGCCGCGCCGCACCTCTTCGTGCAGCTTGGTCAATTCGCGGCAGATCGCGGCCTCGCGCGGGCCGAAGATCTCGGCCAGATCTGTCAGGCAGTCCGCCACCCGGCTGCCGGCCTCGAGCAGCACGATGGTGGCCTCGAGCCGCGCCAGCTCGGCCAGCCGCGCGCGCCGCGCGCCTTGCCGCGAGGGCAGGAAGCCCTCGAAGAAGAAGCGGTCGGTGGGCAGCGCCGCCAGCGTCAGCGCCGCCAGCACCGACGACGGCCCGGGCAGGGTATGGACGGCGAGGCCGGCGGCGCAGGCCTCGCGCACCAGCTTGAAGCCGGGGTCGGAAATCAGCGGGGTGCCGGCGTCGGACACCAGCGCGACCGATCCGCCGGTACTGAGATGCCGCAGGATCACCGGCCGGGCCTGGGCGGCGTTGTGCTCGTGGTACGGCGTCAGCCTCGTGGTGATGCCGAAGCGCTCGGTCAACTTGCGGGTCACCCGCGTGTCCTCGCAGGCGATGAAGTCGACGCCCGCAAGCGTCTCCAGCGCCCGTAGGGTGATGTCGCCGAGGTTGCCGATCGGCGTCGCCACCACGTGCAGCCCGGCCGCCGCCTTCGGCGCCGCGAGCAGCTGGCCGGCGATCAAGAGGCCGCGCGGCTCATGGCTTGCCGGCTCGGTGGTGTCGGAGGGGGGGCGGGGGCGGGAACGCATCGTCATAATCTAACCCAGGATCGGATGAAAAGGGGCTCGGTTTTAGCTCTCGGCCGCGCCAGGCGGCCCCGCAAAACCTTTTGCCTTGGTTAACCATTCGACGACAATATGCCCGATACCTTCCCGACCGGCAGGGACCGGTTCCCGCGCGCTTCCGATCGGGAGCGGATCCGGCAGGGATCATGATAGAAGAACCGCGATGGCCGCCTCGCACGATCCGCTGACGCCCCGCCGGGGATCGACCCGGCGGACCGCGCTTGGGCTGATCGTCGGCACGCCGCTGGTCGCGGCCTGTTCCAGCATCCAGTCGAGCCTGACATCGCTGTCGCCGAACGGCGAGCCTTCCGGACCGCCGCAGCAGCCCACCGCGGTCGGTACCGGACAGGTCAAGGTCGGCCTGATTCTGCCGCTGTCCGGCCCGGGCAACGCCGCCGTGGTCGCCCAGGCGATGAAGAGCGCCGCCGAGATGGCGCTGGCCGAGTTCCAGAACCCCAACATCCAGCTTCTGGTCAAGGATGACAACGGCACCGCGACGGGCGCCCAGCAGAGCGCCCAGCAGGCGCTGGAGGAAGGCGCCGAGATCATGCTCGGCCCGCTGTTTGCGCTGTCGGTTCCGGCCGCCGCGCAACTGACGCGGGCCCGCGGCGTGTCGATGATCGCGTTCTCCACCGATTCCAGCGTCGCCGGCCGCGGCGTCTACCTGCTGAGCTTCCTGCCGGAGTCGCAGGTCAACCGCATCGTCAGTTACGTCGCCGGCACCGGCAAGCAGGCCTACGCGGCGCTGTTGCCGGAAGGTGCCTACGGCAACGTGGTGGAGGGAGCCTTCAAGCAGGAGGTCGCCCGTCGCGGCGGCCGTATCGTCGCCTTCGAGAAATACGGCGCCGACCGCTCCACCGCGGTCCGCAACGTGGCGCAAGCGCTCGGCGGCGCCGATACGCTGCTGCTGGCCGACGATGACGCCGCCGCGCTGGTGGCGGTCGCCGACGCGCTGACCGCCGGCGGCGCCAATCTCAAGCGGGTGCAGCTGATCGGCACCGGCGTGTGGGACAATCCGCGGGTCTATGCCAGCGCCACCATGCAGGGCGGGCTCTATGCCGCGCCCGACCCGGCCGGCTTTCGCGCCTTCGCCGGCCGCTTTCGCACCAAGTTCGGCCAGGAGCCGGTGCGTCCCGCCGCGCTCGCCTACGACGCCGTGGCGCTGGTGGCGGCGCTGGCGCGCACCCAGGGGCCGCAGCGCTTCGCCCAGGACGTTCTCATCAATCCGTCGGGATTTGCCGGCATCGACGGGCTGTTCCGCTTCCGCGCCGACGGCACCAACGAGCGCGGCCTGGCGGTGATGCGGGTGGCGAGCGGCGGCGCCCAGACGGTGGCGGCCGCGCCGAAGAGCTTCAACGCCTGAGCGCGGGCTAGCGCATTTTCCGCCTCAATTTGATTCGTCATGCCCGCGCAGCGCGATCCGTCTCTGACGGATCGCTAGGACTAAGGTCTCGCGGGCATCCACGCCTTAACAGCATCGCTTCAAGAAAGACGTGGATGGCGTAGCAACGCGGCTCTCGCCGCGTTGCGTCCTCTTTAAGCGCCGCAAGCCGGGTAGACCGCGGCTTGCGGTGACAAGCCCGGCCGTGACGGAAGGATGGGTGAACCGATCCGGGAAAGGACACCAGTCCACAAAGCCTATGCCGCGAGATCGGCCACCACCGCGTCGAGCAGCGGAAATCCCGAACGGGTCACGCGCAGCCGGCCGTCGGGGTCGATGCTGATGGCGCCTTCCTCGGCGAGCAGCGCGACGCGCGCCGGGTCGAGGCTGCGTCCGGCCAGCGCGGTGTAGCGCTTCGGGTCGATGCCTTCCTTGAGGCGCAGTCCCATCAGCAGGAATTCGTCGGCGCGCTCCTCGCTGTTGAGCGTGTCGTCGGTGGCGATGCCGTGGCCCGTGGCCTCAACCCGCATCAGCCAGGCTTCCGGCCGC
>JBKQQE010000163.1:0-9486 GCA_052326245.1 Xanthobacteraceae bacterium
ATAACCCGCCCGCAGGGTGTGGGCATCGTTGACCTGCCAGGAGGCGTCGAACTGGGTGCCGTACATCTGGCTTTCGCGGGTGACGTCGGAGGCGACATTGTTGAAGACGAGGTCGCCGAACACGTCGGGGATGAAATGCACCTTGGCGTAGCGGGAGAACACCGACACCTGGGTGTCGACGGCATCGCCCTTGGTCTGCAACGCGACCATGTTGAAGTAGTACTGGTCGACCTCGTTTTCGTTGAGGCTCGACGAGCTGTAGCCGGGGGGGAGGGTGGCGGGGAAGTTGCCCCCCGGCTGCTGGTTCGGGTTGTTGGGAATCTGGAACGCGCTGTAGGAGGCGCCGGAGAGCACGCTCAGGCGGGCTGAGTCGCTCAGCAGCGTCGAGGCATAGGCGAAGAACTTGCCCTGCTCGGTGTGGTCGTGCAGCGCATCGATCGACGAGGTGGGATTTTCCAGGCCGAGGCTGTTCCAGTTGCCGCGGCCGGTGAAGAAATACTGGGTGTCGCCGACGCTGCCGCCATAGTCGAAGCTCGGCGTGATGGTGCCGTGGCTGCCGCCGTAGATGCTGATATCGCCGCCGGGCGTGGAAAAGCTGCGGCTGGTGATATCGAGCACGCCGGCAGTGCGGCCGCCGTATTGCGCCGGCAACGTGCCGGTCAACAGCGAGATGCTGCCGATGAAACTGGTGTCGATCACCGGGCCGAGCGCCGACACGCCTTCCGGCAGCACCAGCCCGTTGATCCGGGTCTGCACGTTGGCGTATTCGCCGCGGACGTGAAAGCTCGGGTTGGAGACGGCGGAATCGTAGTTCACGCCGGGGAATTCCAGCACCAGCTTGTCGACCGGCGTGTTGTCGCCCTGCGGCAGCGCCTGGATCGCCGCGCGGTCGATCGTCGTCGAGGTCGCGCCGGCCTTCGGCAGCAGATGGTCGCGCGACTGGTCGAAGCCCTGCATCTTGTGATCCAGCGCCGCTTCCGCCGCCGTGGGCGCGCCGGCGCTGGCGGTTTGCGGCGCCGCCTGGTTGGCGCGGGCACCGCCGCGGTTGGCGGCGGCCGATGTCGGCGTCGTCCGGTTCGGCGCCGGCCGCTTCGGTTTTGCCTCCTCGGTGACGACGACCGCCGGCAGATCCTGGGCAGCACCTCCGGCCGGGGCTTGCGACAGCGCCGCACCCGGATTGGCGATACACAGCCCCACCGCCAGTCCCGGCGCGACCAGCGTCAGCGCACGGCGTTGCGGTGAGCCGGTTCGCGAGGGCCGGCGCGCCGCGTCGGCGTGGCCGCGCAGGGTGTGTGGGCTGCGCGGCGTCGCGGGCGCACGGCTGTTCTCGAACGCATCAGGCACGGGCTTCTCGATCTGCGGAGTTCACATCTGCGCGCAGCAGATATCGCACCATAGCGCCAGAGTCAGCGCTGCCGACGGATGCGGGACTGGAATCCATCTAAGTCGGGAATTTAGAACGACTATAAAATGCGTGCCGATGTCGTTTGCGCCGGTCTTCGGCTGCGGACGGCGAGCGGCAGCGCAGGGGTGCCGGCCATCAACCCATTTTTTACCGTGCGATCAAACTTCGACGCGCGCGGGCGGCAAAATTGATCCAGCGCAAGGCCCCTCACCAACCATCCGCAATCCTGTTTTGATTGCGCTGAATCCGCAGGTCGCGCCGCCGGGACGCTTGCGGCTCGGCGCAACGGGCGCGCTGGGGATATCCAAGGGGGAGATCGGGACGATGGCCCAAACCAAGATACAAGTCCGGGCCCAACAAAAGGCTCAAGAAAAGGCCCAAGAAAAGGCCCAAGAAAAGGCCCAAGAAAAGGTCCAGCAGAAAGTTCAGGGAAAAGTTCAAGAGACGGCTCAGGAGAAGGCTCAAGCCAATGCCGAAGCGCGGGCCGAGGACAGGGCCGTCGCCAACGGCCAGGCGCCGGGGCGGGCGCTGGCGCTTGCCGCCATGCCTGCGGAAGGCGACGGCGCGCGCTTCATCACGCGCAGCGCCGCCGCCCTCGGCGAGCCGGAACGCAAGGGCGGCGGCAAGGCCGCCAAGGCCTTTGCCCAGATGCGGCACGATCCCGAGGCGATCCGGCGCGCCTTCGAGACCGGCGAATACCCCTACCACACGCGGGTGCCGAACAAGGTCTATCTGGAGCAGATGGGCAGGCTCCAGGTCGAGCTCTTGAAGGCGCAGAACTGGATCAAGCAGACCGGCGAAAAGATCGTCGTCCTGTTCGAGGGCCGCGACGCCGCCGGCAAGGGCGGCACCATCAAGCGCTTCATGGAGCATCTCAACCCGCGCGGCGCGCGCATCGTCGCGCTGGAAAAGCCCTCGGAGCGCGAGCGCTCGCAATGGTACTTCCAGCGCTATATCGAGCACCTGCCGTCCGGCGGCGAGGTCGTGCTGTTCGACCGCTCCTGGTACAACCGTGCCGGGGTCGAGCGCGTCATGGGATTCTGCAGCGCCGGCGAGTATCTCGAATTCATGCGCCAGTGCCCGCAGGTCGAGATGATGCTCACCCGCTCGGGCATCCGCATCTACAAATACTGGTTCTCGGTGACGCGCGCGGAACAGGTGCGCCGCTTCAAGGAGCGCGAGACCGATCCGCTCAAGCAGTGGAAGCTGTCGCCGATCGACCGCGCCTCGATCGACAAATGGGACGACTACACCGAGGCCAAGGAGGCGATGTTCTTCTATACCGACACCGCCGACTGTCCCTGGGTGATCGTCAAGTCCGACGACAAGAAGCGCGCCCGGCTGAACTGCATGCGGCATTTCCTGTCGACGCTGGACTATCCCAACAAGGACGAACACCTAGTCGGGCACGCCGACCCGCTGATCGTCGGCGCGACCTCGCACGTGATCGGCCACGCCCAGCACATTCTCGGCAAGTCGATCCATCCAGACATGAAGCGCGGCGCGCGGGAGCGACTGTCACGAAGTTGACAAGGATCAAGGCAGTCCGCCGCGGATCGGTCATGCTGTAGACATGGCTTTTTACCGATTTATCGTGCGTGATCCGATCAACCGGGTGGATGGATCTGGCCACGACGGCGCAGCGTTGGAAGACGATATCGACGCCACGCTGTTTGCCGCCGGACTGATTCAGCGGCTGACGGCGGAACGCGGTACCATTCCCGACGCCTGGCTGGTCGAGATCCTTCGCGACCAGGAGCGCGTCGGCGTGCTTTCCTTCGCCGACGGCCGCAGGGTCGTGGTCGATCCGCACTGGGGCTACGAAGCCCCCTTTGCCGAGATCCGCAGTTCCTCGATCAACACCGCCGAGTGCTGAAGGCCTCCCGCGCCTGAGTTCCGATATTGTCGTCGATCTTGGCGCGCGTTGCGCGCGATGATTTTGGCGCGCGTTGCGCGCGATGCTAGGCTCGTGCCTTCATTGGCAGAGGGCGCGGAACATGCGGGAACTTGCTGGCAAGACGGCATTCGTGACGGGCGGGGCGAGCGGCATCGGCCTGGCGCTCGGCCGCGCCTTTGCGGAGGCCGGCATGAAGGTGATGCTTGCCGATATCGAGGCGCGGGCGCTGGCGGCCGCCGTCGAAGGCCTCGCCAAATTTGGTCCGGACGTGCGCGGCATTGGCTGCGACGTGACCGATCCGGCGAGCGTCGAGCGGGCGGCCGAGGCGGCGTTCGCGGCGTTCGGAAACGTCCATGTGGTCTGCAACAATGCCGGTGTCGCCGCCGGCGGCGGCATCGACAACATCTCGCTCGACAACTGGAAATGGGTGCTCGACGTCAACCTGGCGGGCGTCCTGCACGGAATCCGCGCCTTCCTGCCGCATATCCGCGCCCACGGCGAAGGCGGTCACTTCGTCAACACCGCCTCGATGGCCGGGATGGTGAGCGGGCTCGGCTTCAGCCCCTATGCGGCGAGCAAGTTCGCGGTGGTCAACATGTCGGAAGGGCTGGCGCTGCAGCTCGCGCCGTTCGGCATCGGCGTGACCGTGCTCTGTCCCGGCTACGTCCGCACCCGGATCGGCGAGAGCGGGCGCAATCGACCGCCGCGCTACGGTCCGTCGCAGCCGCCGGACCCCGCGACTCCGGCGGGCGCGGTGGTGGCCGAGATCGCCAAACAGCTGGCATCCGGGCTCGACCCGTCGGACGTCGCCGCGCGGGTCCTCACCGCGATCCGCGAGAACGAGCTCTACGCGTTCACGCATCCGCAGATGCGCGCCGAGGCCGAAGCGCGGTTCGTCGGCATTCTGGCGGCGATGGACAAGGCGGCGGCGCGCGACGATCCGGATTGGGACTCCGAAAGCTGAGTTGGCCGCGACAACCGGACGCCCGTCGTCAGGTTGTTCGCGCGAGGCCGCATCGCCGGTGCGGGCCCGGGCCGATGGCGCGCGCCCGGGGGCCGTGGCATGTTGCGTTTGATCCCGATCAAGAGGCAACGGCCGCGACGACTTAAAAAAACGGCTGACAACAAACTTCAACCGGTGAGGTCACACCATGCGGATCGTGTTTTCTACCCTCGTCGCGGGTGTCGGATGCCTGGCGCTCTGTGCCGGCCCGGCGCGCGCCGCCGATACGTTTCCGGTCTTCAATATCGAGCACAACTGCAAGGTGGAGACCTCGGAGACGACCGGGGTGGGGGAAACGCTCGAGACCTGCGTCAACGACGAGTTGCGCGCGCGCGACGAGCTGAAGCCGAACTGGAGCAGTTTTCGCAAGGCCGACCAGGTGACCTGCGTGCGCGAAACCAGCCTCGACGGCACGCCGAGCTATGTCGAGCTGCAGATCTGCCTGGAGATGGCGCGCGACAGCGGACTGTGATTGCCGCCGCGTTGTTCTCTGTCATCGTCCGGCTTGACCGGACGATCCAGTAAGCGCGTGAGGAAGTATGGACTGATGAGATAGTCGCAACGTCAACCCCTCCCGGTGTTTGGCCGCTCACAGATCAATGGGGGCATGCTGGGGTTACTGGATCGCCCGCTTTCGCGGGCGATGACGCAGGATATATTCCGCTCGTCATCAAGCTATCTACCCGTTGGCCTTCTCCTGTTCCACCAGCACGGCGGTGAGCGTGGTGGAGGAGAGCTTGCCCGGGGTCGGCGGGCCGCGTTCGGCGGCGGTCTCGACCTGCGTCGGGTAGGCCTGCGGTACCGACGAAGCGGTCACGGGCGCGTCCTCGACGATATCGCCGGTCTCATCGACGTCGCTCGCGGCCGAGGCGCCCTGCGCCGCGCTGCTGCGCCGCCGCTTCTCGATCTTCTTCGGCTTGGGCGTCGGTACGTAGGTGATGGGCGGCAGCATGTGGTGGCGCGACATCGCTGGTCTCCCGCGGCTTCGTCGGATCCGCGGCATCAGCCTGCCGCAAGGCGCTGCGATTCGCATCTCACGGTTTTGCAAGCGGCGCGGGATCGCCGCCGGATGGCATTGCCCATCGATCGCCCGTTCCGTCGCATGCAGGTCTCGGAGGCTCTGCCGCAGCGCAGAATTTCGTCCACAGTGGTGCCGATGGCA
Source organism: Xanthobacteraceae bacterium (assembly GCA_052326245.1). Classification (GTDB taxonomy): domain Bacteria; phylum Pseudomonadota; class Alphaproteobacteria; order Rhizobiales; family Xanthobacteraceae; genus Bradyrhizobium_A. The sequence continues at coordinate 5,468 of JBKQQE010000163.1, forward strand.
CACCCGCTTCGCCGTCCCGCCCGGCCGCGGGCTTGCTCCCCGAGGCGCCTTGCGGGAGTGGAGCTAAGTCTTTGTTCTGGCGGGGCGATCGCGGCGGAACCGGAATTGTCTCGGGCCCCGCCGCCGGCCCCGTGCGCCGCTGTGAACGGGCTTAACCCCTTGCCGGACCTGTCCGATTGTTAACGCGACAAGTTGCCACAGATGCCGGCAAATGCGACGCTCGGCTGCGTTTCCTAGGGCTCTTGAGTTCCGTCGCTGTCCGCAGGTCAGTCGTGGCGATTTCCATTGCCGCGCTCGAACCGGAATACCGCCGCGACGCTCAAACCTTGATGCCTTCGGGGCGCTCGCCTCAATCGCCGCGCGATATCGACCCGTTCGAAATCCGTGCCTTGCCGATGGATTGTTGATGAACCGACCGATCAAGACTCTTGAACCGGACCCTGTCGAGACGGCGAAACCGGCCGCCGCGCGCCCGTCGCGCCGCCGGCTCGTCGGCATCGTGGCGCTGGTGCTGGTGCTGGTCGCAGCCTGGCTCTACTTCCGTCCCCACGCCGCAACGCCGCCGGCGGGCGGCGGGCGCAATGCCGGCACGATGTCGATCGTGCCCGAACTCGTCACCACCGGCGATATCGGCGTCAACCTCAACGCGCTCGGCACCGTCACCTCGCTCGCCACCGTCACCATCCACAGCCAGATCAGCGGCTATCTGCAGAAGATCGACTTCGTCGAAGGCAAGGAAGTCAAGAAGGGCGACCTGCTGGCGGAAATCGATCCGCGGCCCTACGAGGCGACCTTGGCGCAGGCCCAGGGCAACCTGGCGCGCGACGAGGCGCTGTTGAAGGGCGCCCAGGTCGACCTGGCGCGCTACCAGGGCCTCGTCGCGCAGAACGCGGTGCCGCGCCAGACGCTGGACACCCAGGTCGCGCTGGTGGCGCAGGACCAGGGCACCGTGGAGGCCGACAAGGCCGCGGTGAAGGCGGCCGAGGTCAACCTGAATTATTGCCGCATCGTCTCGCCGCTCGACGGCCGCGTCGGGCTGCGCCAGGTCGATCAGGGCAACTACGTCACGCCGGGCGACGCCAACGGCCTCGTCGTCATCACCCAGCTCGCGCCGATCAGCGTGCTGTTCGTGCTGCCCGAGGACAATCTGCAGTCGATCTCGAAGCGGCTGCAGGACGGCGCGGTGCTGCCGGTGACGGCGCTCGACCGTGCCGGCCTCAAGCCGCTCGCCGAGGGCACGCTGCAGACCTTCGACAGCCAGATCGATCCGACCACCGGCACCATCAAGCTGCGGGCCCAGTTCGCCAACGACAACCGCACGCTCTATCCGAACCAGTTCGTCAACATCCGCCTACTGCTCGACACCCACAAGAATGTCGCGGTGATGCCGGCGGCCGGCATCCAGCGCGGCGTTCCCGGCACCTTCGTCTATCTGGTCAATGCCGACAGCACGGTGTCGGTGCGCAAGGTGACGCTGGGGGCGACCGACGGCGAGCGCGTCGAGGTCCGCTCCGGACTCGCGGCCGGCGACCGCGTCGTGGTCGACGGCGCCGACAAGTTGCGCGACGGCGCCAAGATCAACGTGCGCAGCGAACCCGCGGCCACCGATGCCGGCGCGGCCGCCGCGCCCGACCGGACGCCCGGCCCGGCGACTGACCCCGACAAATCCGGCGGCAGGAAGCGGCGTTCGGAGAACGGTCAAAAGCAATGAATCCGTCGCAGCCATTTATCCTGCGACCGGTCGCGACCACGCTGCTGATGTTCGCGATCATGCTGACGGGGATGCTCGCGTTCCGCTTCCTGCCGGTCGCGGCGCTGCCCGAGGTCGACTATCCGACCATCCAGGTGCAGACGTTCTATCCCGGCGCCAGCCCCGACGTCATGACCTCGTCGGTCACCGCGCCGCTCGAGGTGCAGTTCGGGCAGATGCCCAACCTCAACCAGATGAGCTCGGTGAGCTCGGCCGGCGCCTCGGTGATCACGCTGCAGTTCGGCCTCACCATCTCGCTCGACGTCGCCGAGCAGGAGGTGCAGGCCGCCATCAACGCCGCCGGCAACCTGTTGCCCGCCGACCTGCCGGCGCCGCCGATCTACGCCAAGGTCAATCCGGCCGACGCGCCGATCCTGACGCTGGGGCTGACCTCGGCGACCATGAAGCTGATCGACGTCGAGGACTTCGTCGACACCCGGCTGGCGCAGAAGATCTCGCAGCTGCCCGGCGTCGGCCTGGTCAGCATCTCCGGCGGCCAGCGGCCGGCGGTACGGATTCGCGCCGATATCCGCAAGCTCGCCGCCTACGGCCTCAACATCGACGACCTGCGCACCACGCTCGGCAACGCCAACACCAACACGCCGAAGGGCAATTTCGACGGGCCGATGCGGGCCTTCACCATCAACGCCAACGACCAGATCCGCCAGGCGGCGGACTACAAGTCGCTGGTGGTCGCCTACAAGAACGGCTCGCCGGTGCGGCTGTCGGACGTCGGCGACGTCGCCGACGCGCCGCAGAACGACAAGCTCGGCGCCTGGATGAACGAGACGCCGGCCATCATCGTCAACATCCAGCGCCAGCCCGGCGCCAACGTGATTTCGGTGGTGCAGGGCATCAAGGCGCTGCTGCCGCAGCTGAAGGCCTCGCTGCCGGCGGCGATCGACCTCACGGTGCTGACCGACCGCACCATCACCATCCGCGCCTCGGTCGCCGATGTCGAATTCGAACTCTCGCTCGCGGTCATCCTGGTGGTGCTGGTGATCTTCGTGTTCCTTCGCAGCACGCGGGCGACGCTGATCCCGAGCCTGTCGGTGCCGCTGTCGCTGGTCGGCACGCTCGGCGTGATGTACCTCGCCGGTTTCAGCCTCAACAACCTGTCGCTGATGGCGCTGACCATCGCCACCGGCTTCGTGGTCGACGACGCCATCGTCGTGATCGAGAACATCTCGCGCTTCATCGAGGAGGGCGAATCGCCGCTGCAGGCGGCGCTGAAGGGCTCCGAGCAGATCGGCTTCACCATCATCTCGCTGACGGTGTCGCTGATCGCGGTGCTGATTCCGCTGCTGTTCATGGGCGACGTGGTGGGACGGCTGTTCCGCGAATTCGCCATCACGCTGTCGGTGACGATCCTGATTTCCGCGGTGGTTTCGCTGACACTGGTGCCGATGGCCTGCGCCAAGCTGCTGAAGCCGGCGCACGAAGAGCGCGAGAATGCGTTCCAGCGCTACAGCCGCGAGATGTTCGACGGCATCATCGAAGGCTACGGCCGCGTCCTGAACTGGATGCTCGATCGCCAGACCTTCGTGCTGCTGGTGGCGCTCGCCACCTTCGCGCTGACCGCGTATCTCTACATCGTGATTCCCAAGGGATTTTTCCCGCTGCAGGACACCGGCGTCATCCAGGGCATCTCCGAGGCGTCGCAGTCGGTGTCCTATGCGGCCATGGCCGAGCGCCAGCAGAACCTCGCCAGCATCATCCTGAAGGACCCCGACGTCGAAAGCCTGTCGTCCTTCATCGGCGTCGACGGCACCAACAACACGCTGAACAGCGGCCGGATCCTGATCAATCTGAAGCCGGAGGGGAAGCGCAAGGCCGACATCGCCACCGTGATGGCGCGGCTCAAGACCGCCACCGGCTCGCTGCCGGGCGTCACGCTCTACATGCAGCCGGTGCAGGACCTCACCATCGAGGGCACGGTCAGCCGCACCCAGTACCAGTTCATCCTGCAGGATGCCGACCAGGCGCAGCTCAACGAGTGGACGCCGAAACTGGTCGACAGGCTCAGGCAGCTGCCGCAGCTCGCCGACGTCGCCAGCGATATCTCCGCCAGCGGGCTGTCGGTGTTCGTCGACATCGACCGCGACCAGGCGGCGCGCTTCGGCATCACCCCGGCCACCATCGACAACGCGCTTTACGATTCCTACGGCCAGCGCATCGTCTCGACCATCTTCACCAATACCAGCCAGTACCGCGTCATCCTGGAGGCCGATCCCAGCCTGCAGACGTCGCTGGATTCGCTGAATTCGAT
>JBKQQE010000164.1:0-3814 GCA_052326245.1 Xanthobacteraceae bacterium
CATGCCCGGCCTTGTGCCGGGCATCCACGTCTTTTCGGCATAACGACTAAGAAAGACGTGGATGGCCGGGAGACCTTAGTCCTAGCGATCCGTCAGAGACGGATCGCGCTGCCCGGCCATGACGACAAATAGTTGCCCGCGTATCTTTTGTGAGGCGCGCAGGTCGCCCCGCCGCCGCTACATCGGCTTCGCGCCGGGAGAACTGCTGCTGGAGGCTTCGAGGCCGGCCTTCAGCTGGTCGACCGACCGGATGATGGTGTCGCCGAGCAATTGCGCGAAGCAGGCATAGCCCCAGTCGTTCATGTGCAGGCCGTCATGGGTCACGAACACGTCGAACGGCAGCGACTGCGCGGTGTGCCACTCCTTCATCACCCTGAACCGCGGAAACACGCCGACCTTCATGGCCCGCGCCGCGCGGCCGATGATGCTGACCATCTTGTCGGTCTCGGCCTCGTGCGCCGTGGTCGCCGGGGCGTATTGCGGATCGACCAGCACCACGTCGGTCCCGATCGCCTGCATCTGGCGGATGCCGTCCTCGATCAGCCCGATCGTGCCGTCGAGGTCGCCGCCCTTCATCACGGCGTTGGTGCCGAGCTGCCAGATCACCAGGTCCGGCTTCAGGTCGATGACGCTGCTCTTCAGCCGCTTCATTTCCTCCGGCACGTCCTCGCCGCCGACGCCCTGGTTGATGATGGTGATGTCGGCATGCGGATAGTGGCGGCGCAGCTGCTCGGCCAGCCGATTCGGATACTGATAGACCGGCGAGCTCGCGCCATAGCTCGAAGTCGAGGACGAGCCGAACGCGACGATGGTGACGCGCCCCTCGGACACCAGCTTGCGCGCGGTATGCGGCAGCGACGCGTCGTATTTGACGGTCTTGGGGGTGGCGCAGGGGACGCGGCTGAAGATGTTTCCGGCTCCGGTCGCAACCGACTTCACCGCATTGAGGGCCTTGGCGGTGACCGTCGGCGCCACTGCCGCCGCCGGGGCGACATCGCTCGCGGCCTGCGCCGAGGCTTGCCCGGCGACCAGGGTGCCGAGTGCAAGGGCGATGGCGGGAGCGAGAACCAGGCGAGCAGATGCAGGGGGCGTCAATCTCATCAATGCTGAATCCGAAGCTCTTCGTCCGGGAGATGGGCTGCGTCGACCACGAACGCCGCCAGCGTCTGGCCCAGGCAGTCATGAACCTGCTTGGCGAGACCTAGCCCGTGGGACGGATTGAAAAGATCAAATCGTCCACTCTCATTCCAGTATCGCATCATCGCAAAACGATCGAACAATGGCACGCTGTGCTCTTCTGCGCCCACCCGAATATTGTCGAGATAGGGCGCGACGGAAATCATGGTTTCCATGCGCGGACTATACTGCAAATTCATCAGCACAACATCGGTCCCCGCTTCCGCCAGCGTCGACAGGCCGCTGTCGATTGCAGCGCGGAAATCATCCGGCTCGACCGATTGGAGGGCATCCACGGTGCCGGTTTGCCAGACGACCAGCGTCGGCTTGCGGTCCTTGGCCAGTTTTTCCAGCCCCGGCGCCACTTCCGCCGCGGTTTTCTTGACCTGGACCACGGTGGCGACATTAACCGAGATTCCGGAAAGCCTGTCCCGCAACGCGGCCTCGAGCCGCGCCGGATAGGATCCCTTCGCCCCATCGGGCCCGACCAGCATGGACGACCCGCTGCCCACCACGACGATGTCGAGGCGCCGGCGCGCCTGGATCGCCTCGGCTACCCGCGGCAGCGTGGCGTCGGTCGAGAGCAGGTAGGACGGCACTTCACAGGTGTCGCCGACGGCAGCCGGCGCGGCCGGGACCGCCGGCTTGGCCTCCGGCGCAGCCGGCGCCGCGCCGGGAGACGCCGGCGACGCCGGCAGCTCGGATTTCGGGCTCGCGGCGGGTGCGGCGGACTGCGCGGCCGCTTCGGGGGCGCGCGCGTCCTGGGCGCGGGCCGCGCCCGCGCCGCAGACGACAGCCGCCAGCGCAGCCGTCGCGACCGCCAACATCCCGCAGCTGGCCCTCACAATTCCCCCCCGGCCATATCGGCATTCTCGTCCGCGATCTTGACGCGCGAACCTGTCTTGTCGGCCACCTGCTTGTACCACGCGAACGTCATCGCCGCGCCCGACATCACCACGATGCCGGCCACGCTGATCAGGAAATGAATGCCGGCGCCGCCGGCATATTCCGCCAGGATGAAATGCCCGGCAAACGCCAGGAACACGCCGAGGCAGAAGATCTCAAGCGAGTGCTGCCCGCACACAACCAGTGGGCGCAGCCAGACCGATTTCAACCCGGGCCAGTCCTTGTGGATGAAGCGCACAGTGATGGCGGCGAGCGCCAGAAAATGGGCGAAACGCAGCACGTCGAGGTCGGTCTTGTCGATCGGATAGATCAGTTTTTCCAGCAGCGCCGGCATGAACCGGCCAAGCTGCGGGATGTACCAGGTCATCGTCACGCAGAACGCGAACACGAGGTAGGCGATGGACAACACCAGCGTCGCGCGCGAGGCGACGATGCCCGACATCCGCTTGGCGCCGCCGAGCGCGCACCACGCGCCGAACACGAACAGCATCTGCCAGGCGAACGGATTGAAGTACCAGACCCCGTTCGGATAGGCCGGCAGGGCGAGGTCATACTGCCAGGTCGCGGCATAGAGCAGCACCGACAGGCCGAGCGTGAGGTCGGGGGCGCGCCGCATCAGCCACAGGATCGGCGGCAGGAAAAACATCAGCACGATATAGAGCGGCAGCACGTCCATGTTGACCGGGCGGAACTTGAGCAGCAGCGCCTGGATGATGGTGACGTCGGGTTGCCGGAGGAAGTCGAGGATGCCCATTTCCTCGGTGTAGAGCGGGTTCTCGAAGCTGGTGGCGACGTAGGAGATTTCGGCGAGGTAGATCGTGAACAGGAAGACGTGGGCGACGTAGATCTGCCAGACCCGCTTGAGGATGCGCGCGGAAGCCACCAGGAAGCCGCGATCGTGCATGGCGCGACCGTAGACGAACGCCGCGGTGTAGCCGGAAATGAAAATGAAGATCTCGGTGGCGTCGCTGAAGCCGTAGTTGCGGATGGTGAACCAGGTCAGGATGCTCGGCGGCAGATGATCGATGAAGATCAGCCACAGCGCGATGCCGCGAAACAGGTCGAGCCGCAGCTCGCGCTCGCCGGTGTGGCGGGCGGCATGGGCGTGGGCCGGCGCGCGATGGCGCGCATGGGGCGCGGCCTCGGCGCTGGCGGAATCCGTGACTGGGACGGCGACGGCCATTGGTTCGCTTGCCACCTTCTGGGCGACGCCCACCGGAACGAGGCGCCGCGGACCCGCGGTGCTTGTGCTGCGGCAACGCAGCCTTATACATTATTGTAAAGGCGACTGCCGGTCCTGCAAACCACCCGATTGAGGCGAATTGCGGCCTGGCCGGGCTTTTGTGAGGACCGAGCGATGTACCGTGCCGTGACCCGTCAGATCGTCGTGACCGTGCAGCCGAATTTCATGGCGGAGCGGTCATCCCCCGAGAAGGGGCGGTATTTCTGGTCCTACACCATCGTGATCGTGAATGCCGGCCCCGAAACCGTCCAGCTCAAGACCCGCCACTGGATCATTACCGACGGAACGGGACGCCAGCAGGACGTGCATGGCGAGGGCGTGGTCGGCGAGCAGCCGGTGCTGGGCCCCGGCGAGCGCTTCGAATACACCAGCGGCGTGCCGCTTACGACCCCCTCGGGCTTCATGACCGGCAGCTACCAGATGGTGAGCGACAGCGGCGATCGTTTCGATGTCGATATTCCGCTGTTCTCGCTGGACAGCCCCGACGGC
>JBKQQE010000165.1:0-16322 GCA_052326245.1 Xanthobacteraceae bacterium
CATCCGGCTTCATCGCCGGCGCCGACATCAACGAGTTTCGCGGCGCCAGCGATCCTCGCCTGGTCGAAGCCGGGATCGGACGCGCGCATGCGGTGATCGATCGCCTCGAGGCGTTGCGCAGCCCCACGGTCGCGGTGATCCATGGCTTCTGCCTCGGCGGCGGGCTCGAGGTGGCGCTCGCCTGCAACAGCCGCGTCGCCATCGACGACGCGCGGTTCGGGTTTCCCGAAGTCATGCTCGGCCTGCATCCGGGCCTCGGCGGCACCGCGCGCCTGACCGCGCTGATCAGTCCGATCGAGGCGATGACGATGATGCTGACGGGCAGGACCGTCGACGCGCGCAAGGCGAAGGCGCTCGGCCTGGTCGACGCGGTGACGCAGGAGCGCCATGTCCGCAACGCCGTCAGGGACGCGGTGTTCGGTCGCCTGAAGCGGTCGCGCCCCGGCCTGATCAACGCCGTCGCCGCGTTGGCGCCGGTGCGCGGGTTTCTCGCCAACCGGATGCGCCGCGAAGCGTCCGCCGCCGCGCCGCGACAGCATTATCCCGCGCCCTATGCGCTGATCGAGCTGTGGGAAAAGCACGGCGGCGACCGCGCCGCCATGCTCGCCAGCGAACAGGCGTCGTTCGCGCGGCTGATGGTCACGCCGACCGCGCAGAACCTGATCCGCGTGTTTTTCCTGCGCGAGCGCATGAAGAAACTCGCCGGCGGACCGAGCGAGGTCAGGCACGTCCACGTCATCGGCGCCGGCGCCATGGGCGGCGACATCGCGGCGTGGTGCGCCAGCCAGGGCCTGCGCACCACGCTTGCCGACATGAAGCCGGAACCGATCGCGGGCGCGGTGAAGCGCGCGGCCGATCTGTTCGGCAAGATCATCCGCAAGCCGATCGCGGTGCGCGACGCGCTCGACCGGCTGATGCCTGATCTCGCCGGCGAGGGGGTGCGCTCGGCGGACGTCATCATCGAGGCCGTTCCGGAGAAATTGACGCTGAAGCAGCAGGTCTACGCCCAGCTCGAACCGCGCATGAAGCCGGGCGCCATTCTCGCCACCAATACGTCCAGCATCCCGCTGCAGGACCTGCGCGCGACGCTGGCCTCGCCGCAGCGGCTGGTGGGCCTGCACTTCTTCAATCCGGTGTCGCGCCTGCAGCTCGTGGAGGTGGTCAGCCATGACGGCGCCGATGCGAACGTGCTGTCGGCGGCGCGCGCCTTCGTCGGCGCGATCGACCGCTTGCCGCTGCCGGTGAAGAGCTCGCCGGGATTTCTCGTCAACCGCGCGCTGACCCCCTATATGCTCGAAGCCATGGTGATGCTCGACGAGAAGATCGACAAGGCGACGATCGATGCCGCGGCGGTCGCGTTCGGCATGCCGATGGGGCCGATCGAGCTTGCCGACCAGGTCGGCCTCGATATCTGCCTCGCGGTCGCGGACATGCTTCGTGAAAAGCTGGCCTCGGGGTTGCCTCCGGCTCCCGACTGGCTCCGCGACAAGGTGAGCCGGGGCGAACTCGGCCGCAAGACCGGCCAGGGCTTCTACATCTGGAAGGACGGCAAGGCGATGAAGTCCGCGCCGCCGGTTCCGCCGGCCGCCGAGCTGACAGACCGGCTGATGCTGCCGATGTCCAACGTCTGCGTCGCCTGCCTGCGCGAAGGCATTGTCGACGACGCCGACGTGGTTGACGGCGCCATGATCTTCGGCACCGGCTATGCGCCGTTTCGCGGCGGCCCGCTCAACTATGCCCGAAGCCGCGGGGTCGCCGAAGTCGTCGCGTCCCTGCAGGGACTGGCCAACCGGCTCGGCGATCGCTTCAAGCCCGACGCCGGTTGGGATCAATTCACCGCGACCGTCGCGGCCAACGGACCTCGCGCATGACCGATCCGGCCCCTACGCCCATCCCCGACGCGCCGACTGAGCCGACCGGTGAACTCTGCATCCGCACCCTGGCGATGCCCGCCGACACCAACCAGAACGGCGATATCTTCGGCGGCTGGCTGCTTAGCCAGATGGACGTCGGCGGCGGCATCCTGGCGTCGAAAACCGCGAAGTCGCGCACCGTGACGGTGTCGATCGAGGCCATGAGCTTTCGCAAGCCGGTGTTCGTCGGCGATGTCGTCTCGGTTTATTGCAGCGTGGCGCGGCTCGGACACACCTCGGTCACCATTCGTATCGAGGCCTGGGTGATCCGGCGCAAGGAAACCAGCTCGATCCTCGTCACCGACGGCAACTTCATCTATGTCGCCATCGACGACAACGGGCACCCGCAGGCCATCGCCAAGGCCGGCTGACAAAGGCGGTGCGTCATGGCCCTGTCGCGCGAAGCACATAGGGCCACGACGTGGATCGTTCGCGACCGCGAATCGGGAGCTGCGGCGCGGCGCCTGGGCCGCGCGCGTCAAGCGCCAATAGTTGCTTGCGATCGTTGAACCTTTCGCAGCTGTCGTCATTATCGACGGGACCGGGTGTCCCGACTCGGAAGTTTGCCCAACGGTGCGGAACCACCACACTCGCTTCGGTCCTCGTAACACGGATCAACCATGACAGAGACCTACATCATCGAAGTCAGTTCCAAAGCCGCCGGTATCGTGGTTCGCGACACCGAGGGCTATCGTTTCTTCGCCGCGACGCACGATTTCAATTCGCTCGAAGGCCGCTGTTTCCGCAGCGCGCGCGATGCCGAGCTCGCCGCCGTCCGGTTTGAGCTGGAACGCAGGGGCGAGGAGGCGGCGCGAGGCTGACGCTCGATCTGCCGCTCTTCGTGCCGCGGCGCGTCAACCGCGCGCGGTATCCGGAGCGCGGAAATCGCGAGTTGACCGCCTGCGGGAACCCGATCACCATGAGCTGCATCAAGCACTCAGTGGTGGTCGCCGTGGCCGGACTTACGCATCGACAATCCGAAATCCTCGCCATCGCGCGCTCGGTCGGGCGGGTGACCGTCGAAGATCTTGCGCGCCGGTTCGAGGTTTCCGCCCAGACCATCCGCAAGGATCTCAACGATCTGTGCGATCGCCGCTCGATGACGCGCGTGCATGGCGGCGCCATCATCGCTTCGGGCGTGGAGAATCTCGCCTACGAGGCGCGACGCTTCGTCGCCGCCGAGGAAAAGAAGGCCATCGGGCTCGCCGCGGCGGCGCTGATCCCCAACGGCTGTTCGCTGTTCATCAACATCGGCACTACGACCGAGGAGGTGGCGAGCGCGCTGGTGTCGCACGAGGACCTGCTCGTCATCACCAACAACCTCAACGTGGCGATGCTGCTGTACCGCCACCCGCGCATCGAGGTGATCGTCGCCGGCGGAAATGTTCGGCGCGCCGACGGCGCCGTGGTCGGTTCCGCCGCCATCGACCTGATCGGTCAGTTCAAGGTGGACTACGCCATCATCGGCGCGTCGGCCATCGACGAAGAAGGCGGGCTGCTCGATTTCGATTACCGCGAGGTGCAGGCCGCGCAGGCCATCATCGCCAACGCGCGCAGCGTGATGCTGGTGTCCGACAGCACCAAATTCGCCCGCAGCGCCCCGGTCCGCATCGCCCATATCAGCCAGATCCAGACCTTCATCACCGATCGGGCGATTCCACCGGCGTTCCGCACGCTGTGCCGCGAGCGCGGCATCGAGGTGATCGAGACCGGCCCCCGGCATGGCGACGACACCGGCGAGACCGATGAAAGCGCAGGTGGAAGATGATAGGCCGGCCTGTCCCCGAAAAATTGACTTTCGATAATGTTTCGCTTGCTTTCGTTTTGCTATGTGATTTAATGGAAATACGAAAGCAAAATCGCCCTAGACGAAACAGGGCGAGCGCCGGGGAAGCGTTCAGGTGGATCAGGTCTTCGACCTCGCGATCATCGGAGGCGGTATAAACGGCTGCGGCATCGCCCGCGACGCGGCCGGTCGCGGAAATTCCGTTTTTCTTTGCGAAATGAATGACCTGGCCAGCGGCACCTCGTCCTGGTCCACCAAGCTCATCCACGGCGGCCTGCGCTACCTCGAATATTATGAGTTTCGTCTGGTGCGCGAAGCGCTGATGGAACGCGAGGTCTTGTGGCAGATTGCGCCCCACATCATTCACCCGCTGCGTTTCGTGCTGCCGCACCACCGGGGGCTGCGCCCGGCCTGGCTGCTGCGTCTGGGGCTGTTCCTGTACGACCATCTCGGCGGCCGAAAACTGTTGCCGTCCGCGCGCTCGGTCGATCTTCGGCGCGACGAGGTCGGACGGCCGCTGACGCCGGGGCGCTTCACCAAGGGGTTTGAGTATTCCGACTGTTTCGTCGATGACGCGCGTCTGGTCGTGCTGAACGCGATCGACGCCGCGCAGCGCGGCGCGGTCATCCGCACCCGCACCCGCGCCAAGGAAGCGGTGCGCTCGGCCGAGGGCTGGCGCGTCACCATTGAGGATGCCGAGACCGGCGCGCAGGACACGGTGCGCGCGCGCGTGCTCGTCAACGCCGGCGGGCCCTGGGTCGAAGACGTGCTGACGCGCCGCGCCGGCGTCAACGCCAAGGCCAAGGTTCGCCTGGTGCAGGGATTGCACATCGTCGTGCGCCGCCTCTACGAGCATGACCGCGCCTACATCTTCCAGAACGAGGACGGCCGCATCGTGTTTGCAATTCCCTATCAGGGCGACTTCACCCTGATCGGCACAACCGACCGCGACTATGAAGGCGATCCTGCCAAGGTCGCGATCACGCCGGATGAGATCACCTATCTGTGCACTTCGGTGAGCGAGTACTTCGCCAAGCCGGTGCGTCCCGAGGACGTGGTCTGGACCTATGCCGGCGTGCGGCCGCTCTACGACGACGGCGCCAGCGAGGCCAAGGCGGCCACGCGCGACTACGTCATCGAACTCGATACGCCGGGCAACGCGCCGCTGCTGTCGATCTTCGGCGGCAAGATAACGACCTACCGGCGGCTTGCCGAAGAGGCGCTGGAATATGTCGCCAGCAACCTGCATGGCGCGGCGGCCGCTGCCGGATGGACCGCCACGGCGGCGCTGCCCGGCGGCGATCTGGACGTCTCGGCGCTTCCGGCGCTGAGCAACGAATTGCTGCGCGATCATCCGTTCCTCAGCCGTTTTCATGCCGACCGGCTCGCGCATGCCTATGGCAGCCGCGCCCGGCGCATCCTTGACGGCGCCAAGACAGCCGCGGATCTTGGTCAGACCTTCGGCGCCACACTGACCGAACGCGAAGTGACCTATCTCATGACGGACGAATGGGCGCGCACCGCGGAAGACGTGGTGTGGCGGCGATCCAAGCTCGGTTTGCGGATGTCGGCGGACGAGATCGCCGCGCTCGAGCGCTGGATGGCGGCCAGGCGCCTGGCCACGGACACGCCGTTGCGCGAGGCGGGGGCGCGGCCATGAGCGTGACCCTGGAAAACGTGTCCCACGAGGTTGGCGGCGTTGCCTATATCCGCAACGTCTCGATGACGCTGCAACGCGGGACGCTGAGCGTTCTGCTCGGACCGACGCTCGCCGGCAAGACCACCCTGATGCGGCTGCTCGCCGGGCTCGACAAGCCGACGCAGGGCCGCGTGCTGGTCGATGCGACCGACGTCACCGGCCGCGACGTCCGCCAGCGCTCGGTGGCCATGGTCTATCAGCAGTTCATCAACTACCCGTCGCTGACGGTTTACGAGAACATCGCCTCGCCGCTGCGGGTCCAGGGCCGGCCGCGCGAGGAGATCGAGAAGCGGGTGCGCGAGGCCTCGCGTCTGCTCAAGCTCGACCCCTATCTGCAGCGCACCCCGCTGCAATTGTCGGGCGGCCAGCAGCAGCGCACGGCGATCGCGCGCGCGCTGGTCAAGGGCGCCGACCTGGTGCTGCTCGACGAGCCGCTCGCCAATCTCGATTACAAGCTGCGCGAGGAATTGCGCACCGAGCTGCCGCGCATCTTCGAGGCCTCCGGCGCCATCTTCGTCTACGCGACCACCGAGCCCTCCGAGGCGCTGCTGCTCGGCGGCGACACCGTCTGCATGTGGGAAGGCGAGGTCCTGCAGATCGGTCAGACCTCGAAGGTCTACCGCCGGCCGGACACGCTGCGCGTCGCCAAGGTGTTTTCGGATCCGCCGCTGAACACGGTCGCGATCGAGAAGATCGGCGCACAGGTGGTCTATGGCGGCCGGGTGCGGGCGCAGGCCGACGGCCTCTACGCGACCTTGTCCGACGGCTCCTACCTGGTCGGCTTCCGCGCCCATCAGCTCGAACTTGCAAGCGGCTCCGCCGCGCGCCATGCCTTCCCGGCGACCGTGGTGCTGACCGAAATCACCGGGTCGGAAAGCTTCGTCCACCTCAAGCAGGACGCCTCCAACTGGGTCGCGGTGCTGCCCGGCGTCCACGAGCTGCAGCCGGGCGATCCGGTCGAGGTCGCGATCGACCCCAGCAATATCTTCGTGTTCGCCCCCGACGGCCAATTGGTCGTCGCGCCGGCGGCGATGTGAGGATCCGCCATGGCCCGCATTGACCTCGTTGATCTGGCGAAATCCTACGGCGGCGACGCGGCCGATCTGGAATCCTGGGCGCTGAAGCCGCTGTCGATGACCTGGCGCCAGGGCGGCGCCTATGCGTTGCTCGGCCCTTCCGGCTGCGGAAAGACCACGCTGCTCAACATGATCTCCGGCATCGTCGCGCCGAGCCGCGGCAAGATCCTGTTCGACGGCACCGATATCACCGCCCGCACGACGCAGCAGCGCAACATCGCCCAGGTGTTCCAGTTCCCGGTGATCTACGACACCATGACGGTGGCGCAGAACCTGGCCTTTCCGCTGAAGAACCGCGGCGTGCCGCGCGCCCAGATCGACGCCCGCGTCGCCGAGATCGGCGCGCTGCTCGATCTCACCCCCAATCTCGGCCGCAAGGCGCAGCGGCTGACCGCCGACGCCAAGCAGAAGATCTCGCTCGGCCGCGGCCTGGTGCGGTCCGACGTCGCCGCGGTGCTGTTCGACGAGCCGCTGACGGTGATCGACCCGCATCTGAAATGGGAGCTGCGCTCGAAGCTCAAGGCGCTGCACAAGGCGCTGGATCTCACCATGATCTACGTCACCCACGACCAGACCGAGGCGCTGACCTTCGCCGATACCGTGGTGGTCATGCATGACGGTCGCGTGGTGCAGGCCGGCACTCCGGAGGAACTGTTCATCCGGCCCGCCCACACCTTCGTCGGCTACTTCATCGGCTCGCCGGGCATGAACATCCTGCCGACCCAGGTGAGGGGCCGCGAGGCGGTGCTCGACGGCCACGTGATCGCGCTCAACCGCAGCTACCCAAACCTGCCCGCGGGCGCCAAGATCGAGCTCGGCGTGCGGCCGGAATTCGTCGCCATCGCCGCGCCGCGGCCGGACCTGGTGACGGCGAAGATCGAGCGCATCGACGACCTCGGCCGGGCGCGCTTCGCGCGGGTGCGGATCGGCGACCTCACGCTCGCGGCGCGGGTCCCGGGCAATGTATCGGCCACTGGCGACAGCGTCGGCCTCCTGTTCGATACCGACCACGTTCACGTCTATGCCGACAGTCGTCTGGTCGAGGGAGAGGCCTGATGGACAAGACCGTCAACCAGAAAGCCTGGCTGCTGGTGGCCCCGGTGTTCCTGATCGTCGCGTTCTCGGCGGTGCTGCCGCTGATGACGGTGGTGAACTATTCGGTGCAGGACACCTTCGGCAACAACCAGTTCTTCTGGAACGGCATCGGCTGGTTCAAGGAACTGCTCGACCCGTCAAGCGATCTCGGCAGCCGCTTCTTCGCCTCGCTCTGGCGCAACCTGTTCTTCTCTGCGGTGATCCTGGCGATCGAGATCCCGCTCGGCATCGTGGTGGCACTGTCGATGCCGCGCGAGGGCTGGCGCGTCGCCGCCTGTCTGGTGATCCTGGCGCTGCCGCTGCTGATTCCGTGGAACGTGGTCGGCACCATCTGGCAGGTGTTCGGCCGGCCCGACATCGGGCTGATGGGCTATACGATCAACAAGCTCGGCATCAACTACAACTACGTCTCCAACGAATTCGACGCCTGGGCCACCATCATCGTGATGGACGTCTGGCACTGGACCAGCCTGGTGGCGCTGTTGTGCTACGCCGGCCTGAAGTCGATCCCGGATGCCTATTACCAGGCCGCGCAGATCGACGGCGCCTCGCGCTGGGCGGTGTTCACCGCGATCCAGCTGCCGAAGATGAAGCGCGTGCTGCTGATCGCCGGGCTGTTGCGTTTCATGGACAGCTTCATGATCTACACCGAACCCTTCGTGGTCACCGGCGGCGGGCCGGGCAACTCCACCACCTTCATCTCCATCGAGCTGGTCAAGATCGCGCTCGGTCAGTTCGACCTCGGCAAGGCCGCGGCGCTGTCGCTGGTCTACAACCTCATCATCCTGATCACCTGCTGGGTCTTCTACACCGTGATGACCAATGCCGGGGCCGATCGCAAGGCAAGACCGGGAGAAGCATGATGCAGACGATTCCGGGCCGCCGCGCCATCATGATCGTGTTTCTGGTATTCCTGCTGCTGCCGATCTACTGGCTGGTCAACATGAGCTTCAAGACCAACGGCGAGATCGTGTCGACGATGACGCTGTGGCCGCACCTGCCGACCATCGACAACTATGTGCGGATCTTCACCGACGAGAGCTGGTATTCCGGCTACATCCACTCGATCAAATACGTGGTGATCAACACTGTCATCTCGATCACCTTCGCGCTGCCGGCGGCCTACGCGTTTTCGCGCTACCGCTTCGTCGGCGACAAGCACCTGTTCTTCTGGCTGCTGTCGAACCGCATGGCCCCGCCGGCGGTGTTCGCGCTGCCATTCTTCAACCTCTATTCGGCGATCGACCTGTTCGACACGCCGTGGGCGGTGGCGCTGGCGCATTGCCTGTTCAACGTGCCGCTGGCGGTGTGGATTCTCGAAGGCTTCGTCTCCAGCGTACCGAAGGAGATCGACGAGACCGCTTTCCTCGACGGCTATTCGTTCCCGCGCTTCTTCATCAAGATCCTGGTGCCGCTGATCGCCAGCGGCATCGGCGTCGCGGCGTTCTTCTGCTTCATGTTCTCGTGGGTCGAGCTGCTGCTCGCGCGCACGCTCACCTCCGTCAACGCCAAGCCGATCGCGGCGGTGATGACCCGCACGGTCTCGGCGGCCGGCATGGACTGGGGCCTGCTCGCGGCGGCGGGGGTGCTCACCATCATTCCCGGGGCGCTGGTGATCTGGTTCGTCCGCAACTACATCGCGCGCGGCTTCGCGCTCGGCCGGGTTTGAGGGGGGCGACATGGAAAACATCGCATGGATGGCCTGGACGGTGCCGACCGCGATCTTCTTCGTGCTGCTCGCTTGCACGATGGCGCTGATGACCTGGCTGGCGCTCGCCTATCCGGAAGCCGAGCGCGTCGGCATCCTGCGCATCCCCACCACCCGCGGCGACCGCCTGTTCGTCTCGCTGATCGCGGCGGCGGTGATTCACCTGGTGTGGATCGGCACGGTCGGCACCGATCCGATCGCGACCGTTCCGGTCGGCGAGGGCATCGAAATTTCGAGCCTCTGGCTCGCAACCGCAATTTCACTCGTCTTCGGCGTGGCGGTCTTTCGCACCGTCTGAGCGATGAAAGGGGGGGCATGCCGCGGCATGCCCGACTGAAAAGACCGAGCGCGACCGCGGCCTTTTTCAAGGCGGTCGGGCTCAAGGGTGCCGAAGGACATTTGGTCCAGGTTTCGGCATTCGGCGCAACGCAGGTTGGGCGTGCGATCCCGTCGGGGCGCGCGCCGGCAGATCCGGGACCAACCCGGACCTGAAAGAAAGTGGTCGCATCAACGGAGGAAACCAATGCGATATACGACCGGGAAATATCGTCTCTTGACGATGACGAGTGCGGCGGCGCTGCTCGCAGCGATGGCCGCCATGGCGCCGCCCGCGCTCGCGGACGACGCCGCGGCGCAGAAGTGGATCGACAATGAATTCCAGCCCTCGACCTTGTCCAAGGCCGACCAGCTGAAGGAAATGCAGTGGTTCGCCAAGGCGGCCGCCCCCTTCAAGGGCATGGAAATCAACGTCACCTCGGAAACGCTGACGGTGCACGAATACGAATCGAAGGTGCTGACGAAGGCCTTCGAGGAAATCACCGGCATCAAGGTCAAGCACGACATCATCCAGGAAGGTGACGTCGTCGAGAAGATCCAGACCCAGATGCAGTCGGGCAAGAACGTCTACGACGGCTGGATCAACGATTCCGATTTCATCGGAACGCACTTCCGCTACGGCCAGGCCGTCGACCTGACGGACTGGATGTCCGGCGAGGGCAAGGACGTCACCGATCCGATGCTCGACGTCAACGACTTCATCGGCAAGTCGTTCACCACCGCCCCCAACGGCCATCTCTACCAGCTGCCGGACCAGCAGTTCGCCAACCTGTACTGGTTCCGCTACGACTGGTTCACCAACCCGGACTACAAGGCCAAGTTCAAGGCCAAGTATGGCTATGACCTCGGCGTGCCGGTGAACTGGTCGGCCTACGAGGATATCGCCGAGTTCTTCACCAACGACATCAAGGAGATCAACGGCGTCAAGGTCTATGGCCACATGGACTACGGCAAGAAGGACCCCTCGCTGGGCTGGCGGTTCACCGACGCATGGCTGTCGATGGCCGGCAACGGCGACAAGGGCCTGCCCAACGGCCTGCCCGTCGACGAATGGGGCATCCGCATGGAAGGCTGCCGTCCGGTCGGCTCCTCGGTCGAGCGCGGCGGCGACGTCAACGGTCCGGCGGCGGTCTACTCGATCGTCAAGTACCTCGACTGGCTGAAGAAGTATGCCCCGCCGCAGGCGCAAGGCATGACTTTCTCGGAAGCGGGACCGGTGCCTGCCCAGGGCAACATCGCCCAGCAGATCTTCTGGTACACCGCCTTCACCGCCGACATGGTGAAGCCGGGTCTTCCGGTCATGAACGCGGACGGTACGCCGAAGTGGCGTATGGCGCCGTCGCCCCATGGCGCCTACTGGAAGCAGGGCATGAAGCTCGGCTACCAGGACGTCGGTTCGGCGACGCTCTTGAAGTCGACCCCTGTGGACCGCCGCAAGGCGGCCTGGCTCTATCTGCAGTTCATCGTCTCCAAGACGGTGTCCACCAAGAAGAGCCATGTCGGTCTCACCTTCATCCGTGAATCCGACATCTGGGACAAGAGCTTCACCGAACGTGCGCCGAAGCTCGGCGGCCTGATCGAGTTCTACCGCTCGCCTGCCCGCGTGCAGTGGACCCCCACCGGCAACAACGTGCCGGATTATCCGAAGCTGGCGCAGCTGTGGTGGCAGAACATCGGCGATGCGGCGTCCGGTGCGAAGACCCCGCAGCAGGCGATGGACGCGCTGGCGGCGGCTCAGGACTCCGTGATGGAGCGGCTTGAGAAGTCCGGTGTGCAGGGCGCCTGCGGACCGAAGCTCAACAAGAAGGAGACGGCCGAGTACTGGTTCGCCAAGTCGGAGAAGGACGGCAATATCGCTCCGCAGCGCAAGCTGGCGAACGAGAAGCCGAAGGGCGAAACCATCGACTACGACACGCTGATCAAGTCGTGGCCGGCCTCGCCGCCGAAGCGCAGCTAAGACAGCAACGCAGAGAGAAGGGAGGGCCGGGAGCGATCCCGGCCCTTTTTTCGTAGCGCGCCTCGCCGATGGTCGGGACGGCGGCTTGCGGCTGCCGCGACAGGAGTTTGATGGCGTCGATCGAGATTCCGGGTCCGGCCCTGCGGGCCGTCCCGGAATGACGGCATTTCAGATTGTCATTCCGGGGCGTCGCGACAGCGACGAACCCGGAATCTCGACATCTCGGCTCTCGCGCCGGTCATGGAGGATCGGAGCCCGCTTGGTGAACCCGTTGACGCTGCCTCGGCGCCGCTGCACCATTGCCCCGCATCGAGGAGCCCATCATGCGTGTCGTGTTCCGCTGCGATCCGGCGCTCGCCGATCATCTGCCGCGCCCGGTGGAGGCGCGCGGCGCGCTGCCGGACTGGCTGCGCGCCATGCCGACCAGCGCGCATTCCGACATCCACGGCCGCGACATCCGCACCGTGAAGCAGTGCCCGCCCTTCGTCGACGCCATGTCCTACGGCTTCATGATCCTGCTGCCGTGCGATGTCACGGTCGATCGCGGCGCCTTCTCCTGGGACTGGAACGTGCCGGCGCCGGTCACCGACGGCCATCCGCGCGCGCCGCTGAGTTTTCACGTTCCGGCCCAGTTTCCCGGCGCGCCGTTTGCGACCGACGGCCGCGCCGCGCTCAAGTTCAACAGCTTCTGGACCATCGAGCTGGAACAGGGCTGGTCGCTGTTTGCGACCCATCCGGTCAACCGGCTCGACCTGCCGTTCCGCCTGGTGACGGGGCTGGTGGATGCCGATCGCTTCTGCGACGGCGGCATCAATTTCCCGGCGCTGTGGACCGCGCCGGAGTTTCGCGGCACCCTGCCGAAGGGCACGCCGGTGGCGCAATGCTTCGCGGTGCCGCGGGAGCCTTACGAACTCGTGGTGGAAAGCCTCGATGAGGCCCATCGTGCCGCCTATTCGAAAACCGTCGCGGACGTGCTGGCGAAACCCGGGGTCTACCGTCGCCAGTTTCGCGCCAGACGCGGCCGGTCATCCGCCAGGTGAGGCACCGAGCGCACGCCGCAACGCCGCGGCATCGAGCCACAGCCGGCCATGCGGCGACGATGTCAGCGCCATGGCGATGGCGCCGAAGGTCGAAGGCCTCAGCCGGTAGGCGGTGCCATAGGCGGCCATCGCGCCGTCGAGGTCGCCGCTCTCCTGCAGGCTGACGCCGAGATTGACCGCCGCCTCGGCGTAGTCCGCTTTCCTGGCCAGCGCCTGGCGGTATGCCGCCGCCGCGCCAGCGTGGTCGTGAAAATCCTGCCGCACCAGGCCGAGATCGAACCAGGTCGAGGCGGGGCAGTCGCCCGCCACCGCGCGCTCGAGGTAGTCGCGCGCCTCCGCGCGGTCGCCGCAATCCCAGGCAAGCCGACCCAGCCGCGCCATCGCCTCGAAGCTGTTGGGTGACGCGCCGAGCACCGCGCGCCAGGCCGCGCGCGCGTCCGGGCGCTCGGCGAGGCTCAGCGCCCGCGCCCGCTCCAGCAGGATCTCGGCGGATGGCTTCGTTGCCGGCAACCGGTCGAGATGCGTCAGCGCCGCCGTGCCGTCGCCCGCGGCGCGCGCGATCCTGGCCGCCAGCAGCCGGGCCGGCACATGATCGGGCGCCCCGCGCAGGCTCGCCTCGATCTGCGTGCGCGCCGCCGCGGTCTCGCCCCGGGCGAACAGCACCGCAGCGAGCAGGTGACTGAGCATCGGCTGCTCCGGCCAGCGCGTGAGCCCTGCCTCGCACAGCTGGCGCGCCTCGTCGGCGCGGCCGGCGTTGAAGGCGGCGGCGGCCTGGCGGATCAGCTCTGGAACATCGGGCTGGGGCATGGGAGCGGCGTCGATCATGAGAGCGCGAAGAGACGCGTCAGCTTATGCGAATGCGCGAGGCGGGCAAGGTTTGCCGCAATTTCTGTGTCATGCCCGCGCTGGTCGCGGGCATCATCGGAGTTTCAGTAGAACGAGCCCCAAAAAAGAAGGCCAGAATCGCTTCTGGCCTTCCGTGTTGTCTCGATTTCCGGCCGCGCGGGTGTTGGCGCGTCAGAGGTTTTTCACTGCGCGGCGTCCAGCGCCTGATCGAGCGCGGGATAGTGGGTGTAGCCCTTGGCGCCGCCGCCGTAGAACGTGGTCTTGTCCGGCTCGTTGAGCGGCGCGCCCTTCTTCAGGCGCTGCACCAGGTCGGGGTTGGCGATGAACAGTTTGCCGAACGCGATCAGGTCGGCCTCGTCGGCCGCGAGCACCTTGTTGGCGAGGTCGAGGGTATAGCCGTTGTTGGCGATATACGCGCCCTTGAAGCGGCTGCGCAGCGCCTTGTAGTCGAACGGCGCGATGTCGCGCGGGCCGCCGGTGGCGCCCTCGATGACGTGGATGTAGACCAGCTTCAACGCATTGAGGCGCTCGACGATGTAGTCGAACAGCGGCTGCGGGTTGCTGTCGGAGACGTCGTTGGCCGGCGTTACCGGCGAGATGCGGATGCCGGTGCGCTCGGCACCGATCTGCTTGACCACCGCCTCGGTCACCTCGAGCATCAGCCTGGCGCGGTTTTCGATCGACCCGCCATAGCCGTCGGTGCGCTTGTTGGTGCCGTCCTTGGCGAACTGGTCGAGCAGGTAGCCGTTGGCACCGTGGATCTCGACGCCGTCGAAGCCGGCTTCGATGGCGTTGGCGGCGGCCTTGCGGAAGCTGTCGACGATGCCGGGAATTTCGGCGAGTTCGAGGGCGCGGGGCGCGGAGACGTCGGTGAACTTGCCGCCGACAAAGGTCTTGGTCTTGGCAGTGATCGCCGAGGGAGCGACCGGCGCGCCGTTGCCGGGCTGCAGGTCGGTGTGCGAGATGCGCCCGACATGCCAGAGCTGGATGAAGATGCGACCGCCTCGCTTGTGCACCTCGTCGGTGACCTTGCGCCAGCCCGCGATCTGCTCCTTCGAATAGATGCCCGGGGTGTCCTGGTAGCCCTGGCCCTGCTGCGAGACCTGGCTCGCCTCGGTGATCAGGAGGCCGGCGGAGGCGCGCTGGGCGTAGTATTCGACTGCCAGCGGATTGGGCACGAAGCCCGCGACGGCGCGGTTGCGCGTCAGCGGCGCCATCACGGCGCGGTTGGGCAGCGTGATCGCGCCGAGTTTGTAGGGTTCGAACAGTTTTGTGACACTCATGGGGGGATCTATCCGATGGTTGATGGTGCCGTTGACCTGTGCATCACCGCGTCAAACCGCAAGATGCGGCCCGCGCGCGTCAGCCTTGCGGGTCGCGGACGATGCCGGCGAGATGGCCGCCGTCGACGAACAGCGTGTGCGCGTTGACGTAGGACGATTCATTCGAAATCAGGAACAGGGCAGCATAGGCCACCTCCCAGCCGGTCGCCTGACGGCCGAAAGGCACTGCCAGCGCCCGGTCCGGCCGCCGCCGGCTGGCGTCGCGGCCCATCGGGGTGTCGACATAACCCGGCGCGATCACATTGCAGCGAACGCCCTTGGGCTCGCCGGCGCGGGCGATGGCGCGGGCCAGCGCAATCTGCGCCGCCTTCGAGGCCTCGTAGGCCGGGTTGCGGCCGTTGGCCCGCTGGCTGGCGACGGACGAGGTCAGCGTGATGGCGCCGCCCGGCGCCATGACCTCGATCGCGCGCTGCGCGAACAGCATGTGGCTGCGCAGGTTGACCGCGAAGTCGGTGTCCCACGCCTCGACCGTCATCTTCGCCAGCGACAACCCGTGCGATATGCCGACGTTCAGGGCGAGGCCATCGAGCCCGCCCAGCCGTTCCGCACAGCGGTTGAGCACGGGCGCGATCACCGCCGGGTCGGCGACGTCCGCCACATCGGCGAAGGCCTTGCCGCCTTCCGCTGCGATCATGGCGCAGGTCTCCTCCGCCGCCTCCTTCACCGCATCGATGCAGGCGACCTGCGCGCCCTCGCGCGCGAACAGCAGCGCCATGGCGCGGCCGTTGCCGATCGGCGGATCGGCGTCGACCACCTTGCGCTGTCCGGCGCCGACCACGACGATGCGGCGGCCCGCGAGCCGCCCGCGGGCGGGGGCCTCCCCCAACGCCTCCGGATGCAGCGATGCGGCGGGGTCGAGATGACGCGGTGCATGGGTGGTCGTGGACATGGCTTCTCTCCCTCTCAGAGGTTCGTTATGGCCGGGCTCGTCTGCTTCGCAGCACGGCCGAGGCGCGGATGCCCGCGACAGGCGCGGGCATGACGACTGATTCGATCTGGAAATCGCCTCAGCTCGCCGAATACTTCACCTCGCGTTCCGAGGTCGGCTCATACGGCTCGATATCGACCTCGAAATTCTCCAGGAACCGGCTCACCGCCATGTAGTAGCCGATGGTGAGCGTGAGCTCGGCCATGGTGCGGTTGTTGAGCTTCGCCAGCAGTTCGTTGAACAGCGCATCCGAGGCCTTGACATGGTGGACCACGTCGTCGGTGTAGCGCAGCACCAGCCGTTCCAGCGGCGTGATCAGCGCGCCCTGCGGATTGTGCTCGATCGCGGCGATCTTGTCGTCGCTGAGGCCGACCTTCCTGCCGACGCGCTTGTGCTGGTGCACCTCGTAGGACGCCTTGCTGAGAAAGCCGACACGCAGGATGGCGAGCTCGCGCAGCTGCGGGTCGAGCTCGCTCTGGCGCAGGATCGCGCCGCCCATCTTGAGAAAGCCGACGGCGACTGTGGGCGCATGCGGCAGCATGCGGTAGAGGTTGAGGTTGAAGCGGTCCTTCAGCATCTCCCGGTACTCGGGCGC
>JBKQQE010000166.1:0-5810 GCA_052326245.1 Xanthobacteraceae bacterium
GGTTCCCGACATCCCGGTCCAGACCACCAGACCGGCATAAGCCGTTCCCGCCAGGATCAGCGTCAGTGCAAGCAACGCCGAGCCGGCGTTTCCGAGCTGGTTGGCGACCGCAAACACCACGCCCGCCACAACGAAATGCAGCAAGGTCCGGGCCTGGCGATCGGTGAACTGGAAGAACGCCAGCACCAGGGCCGCGAAACACGTCACCGTCACCACGTCAAAGAGCGTTGTCATCGTCCCATCCACCCGGTCACCACGGCCGACTGCGCGAGCTCAGTTGCGGGTCTCCGCCGCGACGTTGGCGTCGCCCATGATCTTTGCAAACTCGCCCTCGTATTTCGCATCCAGCCTGGCGGACAGGCCGGCGACACCGGTTTCGGCCTTGAGCGCTTCGGCCCGCAGCAGCTGGCGCGCGAGTTCGTTCGCCGCCTCGCGCTCGAGCGGACGCGGCTGCTCGCCCTTGATCTGAAACACCAGTCCGTTCGCGCCGGAGCGAACGAGAAACATGCCGTCGGCGTTCTTTGCGGCCATCGCCGCGACGAAGTCCTGCGGCAGATCGCCGCTGTTCAGCAGGCTCGTCTGTCGGACGTTCGGAACGCCTGCCGAAGTCAGCTGCTGTTGAACGTCGTCGAGCGAATGCGCCGCCCGGAAGGCGTCAACCGTCGCCTGGCTGGTGGCGCCCAGCGGAAAGCCGACCTGCTCGACGCTGAGAAGCTTCCTGTCGGCGAACTTCAGCGGATTGCGCGCGATGAAATCGTCGATATCGGCCTTGCCCGGCGGCTTGGAGGCAACCGCACGCGTCATGAATGCGGTGGCGAGAACCTGCTCGCGGGAACGCAACATGTCGAGAAGGACGCCGGGTTCACGGTCGAGTTTGGCGTCGACCGCCTGCCGCAGCAGATATTTCCGCAGCACGAGGTCGTTCAGCACCTTGCGGATGCTTTCCGGATCGCTTTGCTTTCCGGCTGGAATATTCTCCCAGCGAAACTCGTTTTCGAGTTCCTGCGTGGTCACCACCTCGTCGCCGACGCGCGCGACGATCTGTCCCCGGGCTGCGGCCTGATCGCCCGACTTCTTGCCGCAGGCGGCCAGCGTCGAGACACAGAGCGCGGCGACCGCGGCGGCGCGAATCCCTCGCAGCGCAAGGCTCGGCAAACGTCCCATTCAGAACTCCATACCCGTCACGGCGACTGACCGGCCTGCGGTGCGCCGGGGCCGCGGCGCGCCCGTCGCGGTTGCCGTCTTTAAAGCCAGTTCTCAATGACTCATTTATGACACCCGCGTCCCGCGGGCCGCGCGACCGGCCCCGCTTTCATTTATTTGACAATCGCCGGCCGACGGCTTCACGGAGCGGTCGCCAAATTCGTCTATCCAGGTTTGACGGATAAACGGGATCTATCGGCATGCGGGCTAATCCGGTTCAATTCATTGCAGCGGCGGTGGTCATTCTGGCCGCCGCGGTGCTGGCCAAGGTGCTGGAGCCCCGCGAATTGATGGCGCGCAGCTCCGCTTCGCTCAATCTGGAGCAGGTGATCCCGCGGCAGTTCGGAAAATGGCGGCTGGTGCCCGATATCAGCCCCGTGGCGCCGGCCGATCCCGAGGGCTACGTCCAGCCGGACCCCTACTCCGCGAGGTTCTACAGCCAGGAAGTGGCGCGCGGCTACACCGACGGGCAGGGCAATATCGTGATGCTGATGGTCGCCTACGGCCCGGTGCAGAACTACCGGCTGAAAGCCCACCGTCCCGAGATGTGCTACACCGCCGCCGGCTTCCGGGTGTCGGGCACGACGAGCGCAAGGCTCGACTACCGCGACGGCGCCGTGCCGCTGAAGATGACGCGGCTGACCGCCGAGCGCGAGTCGCGGTTCGAACCGATCAGCTACTGGATGCGGGTCGGCAACGACGTCTCGAATGGCGTGGTAGAGCGGCAGCTGATCCGGCTGAAATACGGATTGCGCGGTCTCATTCCCGATGGCGCACTCATCCGCGTATCCACCGTCGGCTTGCCGCAGGACGCCTCGTTCAAACTGCAGGATCAGTTCATCCGTGACCTGCTGGCCGCCGTTCCGCGGAACGAACTCGCGTTCTTCACCGGCTCGTCGTAGTGCCGGCAGCCGGCACCGTGACGCCGCGGCTGGCCAGGATCGCCTTGGGTGCGCTTGGTGTAGCCGGCATCGCCGCCGGGCTGGGCGCGCTGCCGTGCCACGCCGAGACGCCCGAAGATTCGCTGTTGGCCTTCGCCGTCCACGTCGCGCGCACCCCGCTGCCGGACTGGGGCGCAGGCGCCGGCATTTATCTCGGCAACGGCCTGGTGCTCACGGCCGCCCATGTCGTCGGCCAAAGCTGGCTGACGCGGCCTCGGATCATCATCGGCGCACGCAGTTACGCCGCCCGCGCGGTGAAGGAAGGACGTTTCGAGGACGTCGACCTGACGCTGCTGGCGATGGAAGACGACGCACTGCCGCTGCGGTTGCGGTTGCGGCATCTTGCGCTGTGCCGCGCCGCGCCGTCGCCCGGCGAGGAGGTCATCACGGTCACGCCGGAAGCGGCGGTGCGCTCCCATGTCATCGCGCCGGAACGGCTGCCGCCCGAGGTCCGCAGGTTCAACACCGCAATCGGCGATGTCGCGCGTACCGGCAATTCCGGGTCAGGCGTGTTCGACGCGCGGCGGCGCTGCCTGCTCGGCATCATGAGCCGCAAGATTTCGTTGCCGGGGGCCGACCATGGCAGGGGAGCGCCGCGCGACATCGCCAAGTATTTCGTGCCGGCTTCGTCGATTTCCGCGTTCATGCCGGCCGGACTCGAGCTGCCGGCCGCCGCCGGCAACGCAGCGCCCTGACTGCAGTTCGCGCCATTCAATAATAGCCGTAGTAGCTTCCGGTCTCATCCGTCACCTTGTTGACGACGACGCGGACCACCCGCGACCGCTGCAGGTGCTTCTGGCATTCCCTGATGTCGGGCACCGACGTCGCGCCGATGCCGGCCACCAGCAGCACCGCGTCCATGCGGGGCAGGATCGAAATCACGTCGTCGCCGACCAGCATCGGCGGCAGGTCGAAGATCACGATGCGGGAGCGGAATTCCCGCTTGATGTTCTGCAACAGCGCCGCCATGGTTTGCGACGCCATCCATTCCGACGAGGTCGAGGACGCAACCGACCCGGGAAGCACCAAAAGCCGGTTCGGTCCGATCTGGGCCTGAACCGTGGCGGCCGCGAGCGCGGCCCGCTCCTCGAGGACGCCGAGCAGGCCGGGACCGCCATCCAGACCCAGATAGTCGCCGACCATCGGCTTGTGCATGTCCAGATCGACCAGCATCACGCTGCGTTCGGGAAGGCGCGCGATGCTGAGCGCAAGATTGCAGGCGGTGACGGTCTTGCCGCAGGCGACGGTGGGCGAGGTCACCGCCAGGAACTGCCAACCGCTCTTGTCCATGTCCTGAAGCACCTGGGTGCGCAGCATGTCGTAATAGCGCCCCTGCGGCGTGCTGCCGCCATGGGCGACGACACGCGCCTGCTCAAGCCGCTTCTCGTCAAGCCGAACCGCGCGGACCGAAGGCGACGCCGGCCCGGGCCGGGCGGCATCGGCGGCGTCGGGCACGCCCGTGAGGGAGCCCGGTTCACTCGCTCTTGCCAGATCAATCGCCTGCCTGATCGAATCCACGTCTCTACTCCTGAAGCAACGCCATCGCGCCCGAGAGCGCGATAGATTTGACTGAGCATGAACTTTTCGGAAAACCGGTCCCCACTTTTCCGGATCATGCGCTACCGAAACAGCCCGACCCTTGCCTTCGCGATCATCAGATCGAGCGGCAGAAACACATAGGCCGCGATCGCGGCACCCACCACCAGCGCCGTCATCAGCACCAGCGCCGCGACGAGCCGAAGCCGCTTTCGCCGCAACTCGGCTTGCGTCGTGATGTAGGGGATCGCCACGACGAGCTGGCTGTCGACGACGCTGAAAAGATCAGCCGGGCGACGGATCGCCTTGTCGGTCATTTCCGCCGCGGCCGCGAGCCCGAACCCCGCCGCCAGTGCGAGCAGGACGGCAAGGCCGGCGACTTTCGGGCGGTTGGGCCGCTCCGGCGCCTGCGGCACCGTCGGCTGTTCGATCACCTCGAGTTTCTCGGACTGCTGGTTCTTCTCCAGGCTTTCGCCGAGCCGCGCCGCGTCGAGCTTGGTGACCGCGGTCTCGAGATTTTTCTGCAGCGTCTCCTGCTGCGCTTGCAGCGGCTCGGGCTCGCCCGCCGCGGCGGCATCTTCCTTGGCCGCGGGCGACACCGCATGCTCCATCGCCGCGATCTGTCGCTTCAGAGATTGCAGCACCGGATGGCGCTCGGAATACAGCGCGCTTTTCTGGGCCACTTCGGCCTTGAGCTGGGACAACAGCGTCGCCGGCTGGTCGGGGGTGCTGGCTGTGGTGGATTTTCCCTGCGAGGCCTTGAGCTTGCCGATTCTGGCGTCGAGGGCGTCATTGTCGGCCTGGAGCTTCTGCACTTCGCGTTCCAGGAACTTGGTGGTGTCGGTGGCACGGCTGGTGCGGTCGCGCAGATCCTCGCTGAGGATCCGCGTAACCAGTTCGTTCGCGACCCGGGTCGCGATCTGCGGATCGGGATATTCGAAACCGACCGAGAACACGATCGTCGGGTTGTCGAGGCGGCTACGCTGCTTGAAGTCGAGCTGCAGGTCGACCGGCGCGATCTTGGCGCGCTTTCGCATCAATTCGACCAGCTCCGTCACCGACAGAAACGAACGCTTGTCGGGGAACAGCTTGAATTTGTCGACGATCGCCACGAGATTGTCGCGCGTCATGGTGCGCTGTTCGATCACCTGGATGCGCTCCTGGGCGGCGCTGGTGACCGTGGGACGGACCAGTTCGGTCGGAATCTGCTGCGACTCCACCAGAATCTTGCCCTCGGCCAGATAGGTCGCCGGCCACAGCACCGCCACCGCGATCCCCGCCGACGCCACCACCAGGAACGGGATCAGAAACTGCAGCCAGCGCCGCTGCAGCAGCTCCAAATAATATCCCGGCCGCAGCAAATGGCTGCGATCCTGCTCTTCGAGGTCAGCCTCAAAATCCGCCTTTTGCAGCATATTCAATCCAGACCCAAACGGAACGCCACCCGGCCCTGCTGTCACCGGCATTTCACGCAACCGTCAAAATGCCAAGGCTGCGGCCTCGTCTAGCACGAGATTTGTATCCGTTATTTGTCGCCGGCAAAAAATCACGGCTTGCACGTTTCGCCGCTGGGCCTTGCCGTCGACGGCGGCCGAAATCGCCGCCACTGACATCAGCCTGTCATGATTCACGTTGATCGAATTGGCTCAAGCTTCGGCGTGAACGTGACTGCAGTGATCGCGCCGCCGCCGGCCAGGAACACTTGATGTACGAAGCCTTTTACCAGCTCACGGAGAAGCCATTCTCGATTCTCCCCGATCCTGACCTGATATACTGGGGACGAATGCACACCATGGCGTTCACGATGCTGGAATTCGGCGTGATGAACAACGCCGGCTTCACGGTCATCACGGGTGAAATCGGCGCCGGAAAAACCACGCTGCTGCGCCACCTGCTGCGCCGGATCAGTCCGGGGGTGAATGTCGGGATGATCGCCACCTCGCCGCAGGGTCGGCAGGAACTGCTGCAATGGGTCCTGATGGCGCTACAGCAGCCATTCGACGGAGACTACGCCTTTCTCTTCAAGCGTTTGCAGGACTTTCTCCACGGCCAATACGCCGCCGGCCGCCGCACCATCCTGATTTTCGACGAGGCGCAGAACCTCGAGCCCGAGGCGCTCGAACACCTGCG
>JBKQQE010000167.1:0-4383 GCA_052326245.1 Xanthobacteraceae bacterium
GTCTGCTCCTACGACAAGGGCAACGCGCGATCCTTCACCTGTCCCTTCCACTCCTGGACCTTTGCCAACGATGGACGCCTGGTCGGCTACGCGTTTCCCGAAGGCTATGAGGGAGGCGACAAGGCGAAGCTCGGCCTCGGCCGGGTGACGCGGGTGCAGACCTATCGCGGCTTCGTGTTCGGCTCGTTCGCGGCCGACGGCCCGACGCTGGAGGAACATCTCGGCGGCGCCGCGGAGACCATCGACCGCCTGGTTCGCACCTCGCCGGAGGGCGAGATCGAAGTCACGGCCGGCTTCCTGAAGCACCGTGTCAAGGCTAACTGGAAATTCATCCTTGAGAACGAATGCGACGGTTATCATCCGGCCTTCGTGCATTCCTCGATCTTCAACGTCGCCGACAGCGCGATCGGCACCCTTTACGGTGGCAAGTCGACCGCGGTCTCGCGCGACTATGGCAACGGGCACACCGAGATCGACCTGCGATCCGAGTTTCGCAAGCGCGACCAGCCCATGAGCTGGTTTGGCACCACGGCCGAAAAGCTGCCGGACTATGTTGCGCGGATGGAAGCCGCCTATGGCGTCGAACAGGCGCGCCAGATCATGATCGACGGCACGCCGCATGTGATGATTTTCCCGAACCTGTTCATCGCGGAAATCCAGATGTTCGTGATCCAGCCGCTTGCGGTCGACGACAGCGTGCAGCATGTCACCGCGCTGCAATTCAAGGGGGCTCCCGACCTGAACCGCAGGCTGCGGCAGCAGACCATGGGGTCGGTCGGCCCGGCGGGCCTTCTGCTCGCCGATGATTCCGAAATGTACGAGCGCTGCCATCGCGGTGTGCTGGCCCGCAATCCGGAATGGATCTATCTCGGCCGCGGCGAGCATCGCGAGCACAAGGATGA
The DNA here is from genome assembly GCA_052326245.1 of Xanthobacteraceae bacterium. GTDB lineage: Bacteria > Pseudomonadota > Alphaproteobacteria > Rhizobiales > Xanthobacteraceae > Bradyrhizobium_A. The sequence continues at coordinate 903 of JBKQQE010000167.1, forward strand.
GGATGGCTTCACGGTCGGCCACGTCACGGACGAGGTTCCGTCGCGGGGCATTTGGCGGCACTATCGCAGGCTGATGGAGGCATGCTGATGCCGTCGCACGACAACAGTGCCGCGTTGCTCGCTGCGGCGACGGCCTTCATCTACAAGGAGGCGCAGCTGCAGGATCAGCATCAATACGAGGCCTGGGAAGCGCTGTGGACCGACGACGCGATCTACTGGGTGCCCGCCAACGGCGCGAATATCGATCCCGAAAAGGAAATGTCCATCATCTACGACAATCGCTCCCGTATCGCGCTGCGCGTCAAGCAGCTCTTGACCGGGAAGCACCATACCCAGACGCCGCAGTCGCGCCTGCTGCGCGTCGTTTCGAATATCGAGCTGACGGGCGAGACCAGGGGCGACATCTCGGTCGCCAGCAACAGCATGGTGTTCGAATCCAGCCTGCGTGACGACACCATCTGGGCGGCGCGAAACGAATACCGCCTGCGCTATGCCGACGGCGAATTGCGCATGGCATACAAGAAGGTGACACTGGTCAACAACGAGAAAGCCCTCTTCACGCTCTCGTTCCTGATCTAGCGGGGCCGGTTTCGATACGGGACCGCGAGGTCTTACGCTTTTCAAGGAGACATGATGGGCTTGCCAGTGATCGATCACGGACCGGTTCTGCTGCAAATCGAGGACGGCGTCGCGCACCTTCGCCTCAACCGGCCGGACGTCGCCAACGGCATGAACGTCGAACTCCTCAAGGCGCTGTGCGACGCGATCATGGTCTGTCATGGCGCGCCGGACGTGCGCGTGGTTCTGCTCACCGGCGAGGGCAAGAACTTCTGCGCCGGCGGCGACGTTCATACGTTCGCGTCGAAGGGCGAGCAACTGCCGGACTACCTGCGGCAGGCGACGGCCTATCTGCAGACGGCGGTCGCCGGATTGATCCATCTCGACGCTCCGGTGATCGCGTCGGTGCACGGTTTCGCCGCCGGTGGCGGAGGCTTCGGGCTGGTCTGCGCGTCGGACATCGTGGTGGCTGCGGCGTCCGCCAAATTCCTGGCCGGCGCGACCCGGGTCGGCATGGCGCCGGATGCCGGCGTCTCGGTGACGCTGCCGCGGCTGGTGGGACTGCGCCGGGCGACGGCTATTCTGCTCACGAATCCCGTCATCTCCGCCCAGGAAGCGCTGGACCTCGGCATCATCACCCGGGTCGTGCCCGACGAGGAACTCGCCGCTGCTTCGCTGGCGCTGGCGCGTGAGCTTGCGGCGGGGGCGCCGAAGGCGCTCGCCGCCACCAAGCGCCTGTTGTGGAGCGGAATCGGCTCGAGCGTCGAGCAGTGCCTGCCCGAGGAAGCGCGAACGGTTTCGGAGCTCTCCGGCACCGCCGATGCCCGCGAGGGCCTGGCCGCCGTGATCGAGCGCCGCAAGCCCTTGTTTACGGGACACTGAGCGTGCAGGCGCCCGGCACCTTGCCGTTCGGGAGGCTCGACGGTCGTCGCGCATTCGTGTCCGGCGGAGCCAAGGGAATCGGCGCCGCGATCGCGCGGTCGTTTGCCGCGGCAGGCGCCAGGGTCGTCATCGGCGATATCGATGGGGACACCGCAGCCGGGCTGGCCGGCGAGATCGGCGCATCTTGCGTCGAGCTTGATGTTTCCGACGCCGGTCGGGTGCAGCAGGCCATAGCGCAGCAGGGCGCGTTCGATATTCTCGTCAACAATGCCGGTCTCGATCAGCACGCGTTCTTCACGGCGACGTCGCCGCAGGATTGGACGAAGCTGCTGGCCGTCAATCTGGTGTCCGTGCTGGCCTGCACTCACGCGGTGCTGCCGGCGATGCAGTCGGCCGGATTCGGCCGGATCATCAACATCGCCTCGGAAGCCGGCCGGCTCGGCTCGAAGGGCGGGGCGGTCTACGCCGCCGCCAAGGGCGGCGTGCTCGCCTTCACCAAGAGCCTGGCGCGCGAGAATGCGCGTTACGGGATCACGGTCAATGCGATCGCCCCCGGGCCGATCCGGACGCCGATGCTCGAGCAGGCGGTTGCGCTCGGCGGCGACAGCATTCGCCGCGCAATGACGGAGGCGACCTTGCTGCGGCGCTTCGGCGAGCCGGACGAGGTTGCGGCCATGGCGCTGTTTCTCGCCTCCGATCAGGCGGCCTATATCACCGGCGAGACCATCGGTGTGTCCGGCGGGATGGGATTGGGCGGGTGAAGCGGGCCGTGGAGGAGGGCAACAGCGGGATAACCGCGGCCACGCCGCTCGAAGCGGTGGTCGAACGGATCCGGCGCGTCTATCGCGGCTGGACCAGGGACACGTCGGTGGCGCGGATGCGCGCGGACTGGGATGCCGCGTTCGGGGCGTGCACCGTGCCGGCACGGTGCGAGCGGCTTTCCGTCGATGGCGTCGACGCGGAATGGATCGCGGCCGGCAAGGTGCAAGACGACAAGGCCATCCTGTATTTTCATGGCGGCGGCTTTCGGATCGGCTCGGTTTCGTCGCATCGCGAACTGATCGCGCGCGTCTCCGGGGCATGCGGGTGCCGCGCGCTCGCGATCAACTACCGGCTTGCGCCGGAACACCGCTTCCCGGCCGCGGTCGAGGATGCCGTGACCGCTTATCGCTGGTTGCTCCGGCAGGGACTGAAACCAGAGGCCATCGCGATGGTCGGCGATTCCGCCGGCGGAAATCTGGCGCTGGCTGCGATGCTGCTGCTGCGCGACCGCGGCGTGCCGCTGCCGGCCGCCGCCGTACTGATGTCGCCCTGGACCGATCTGGCGGCGACCGGCGACAGCTATGTCAGCCGCGCCGACACCGACCCGATCCACCGGCGCCCGATGATCCTGGCGTTGGCCAGGAACTATCTGGGAGAGGGCGGCGACCCGCGCGATCCCCTGGCTTCGCCGCTTTATGCCGAACTTGCGGGGCTGCCGCCGCTGCTGATCCAGGTCGGCGATCGCGAGACCGTTCTCGACGACGCGACGATGCTCGCCGGCAAGGCCGAAGCGGCGGGCGTTCAGGTGCAGATTGAAGTCTGGGACGGCATGATCCATGTCTTCCAGATGTTCGCTGTCGAGCTCCCCGAGGCGAGGGCGGCCATCGCCTCGATCGGCCAGTTTCTCTCGATGCATTTGCAACTTTCGAAGCAACTTCCGAGCCGCGCCGGCGACAGCGCCGCGCGATGAACAACCGAAGGAGACGGCGGTGACGAACCCTACGGCGACAAGCCGCGACCTGACGGATACCGAGTTCCATTTTTCAGATCCGGCCGCGGTGACCGAGGAACTGCGGATGATGCGGGCGCAGGTCCGGCGCTTTGTCGAGCAGGAGGTGATCCCCCACGGCGAGCAATGGGAAAGGGCAGGCAAGATTCCCCGCGACATCTTCCGGAAGATGGGTGCGCTCGGCTTCCTCGGCATGCGTCATCCGGTCGAGTATGGCGGCACGGCAATGGGGCCGCTGGCGTCGCTGGTGTTCGCCGAGGAGCTCGGCAG
>JBKQQE010000168.1:0-3655 GCA_052326245.1 Xanthobacteraceae bacterium
CGCTGTTTTGTCAGGGTACGCTGCCGTGAAAGCTGAAACATCCTTCTCTCAAACAAACCCCACGTTCATGGTTCACAATATTGCGTCGAAAAACCTGTCAACAAATCAAAGCGTCGTTCTGCAAAACGGCGCAGATTTTCTACCGCCGACATTACTTAGCCTAAACAGTTCTGCAATTGCAGTAAATTTCAATCAACCGGGAACAACGCAGATAATCGGGCCCGTTTCTCTTCCGTAAACGAAGTGTCAATAAAAGCAGTTCAAAGAGAACGGTCAAACTCTTTCTGCAATTGCCTGCTTCATCGGATTTCATGCATGAAAAGTTATAAAACAGTGACTCGAAGACATCGAAAGCCTGCCGACGCTGATGACTTACCTGCGGGACTCCCAGTTCCACTTCATCGTGTTCTGCGACGACCTGTCGTTCGACGGCAATGATGCGTCCTACAAGTCGCTGAAGGCGGTGCTGGAAGGCGGCATCGAAGGCCGCCCCGACAACGTCATTCTCTATGCCACGTCCAACCGGCGGCATCTGCTGGCGCGCGACATGATCGAGAACGAACGCTCAACGTCGATCAATCCCGGCGAGGCCGTCGAGGAAAAGGTCTCGCTGTCGGATCGCTTCGGCCTGTGGCTCGGCTTTCACAAATGCAGCCAGGACGAATATCTGACGATGGTGCGGGCGTACTGCGCCCACTTCAGGATCGCCATCGACGATGCAGCGCTCGAGCACGACGCGCTGGAATGGGCAACCACCCGCGGATCGCGCTCCGGGCGCGTGGCATGGCAATTTGTCCAGGATGTCGCCGGGCGCAAGGGCGTGCGGCTATCGCCGCCCGCAAAGTGAGGCCATCGGAAATAACGGCGACTGACCGAGACAATCGGTATCGATCGGCGTCGGACGCCCGGTCCGACGGGCTCAGGCGCCGTTCAGGAATTGAAGCGGATCGACCGGAGAGGATCCCTTGCGGATCTCGAAGTGGAGCTGCGGCGATCCGACCTCGCCCGACTGCCCAGACTTCGCGATAACCTGACCGCGCTTGATGGTGTCGCCGCGCTTCACCAGCAGTTCACTCGCGTGGGCATAGGCGGTGACGTAGCCGTTGCTGTGGCGGATCAGGACCAGGTTGCCATAGCCCTTTAGCTCGTTTCCGGAATAGGCGACGACGCCGTCCTCGGCGGCCTTGACGGGCGTGCCCTCGGGCACCGCGACATTGATGCCGTCGTTCTGTTTGCCGTTGGTCTTGGCGCCATAGGTGGTGATGACCCGGCCACGCACCGGCCAGCGGAATGTCGGCAGCGCGCTGGTCGTCTCGGCAGCCTTGACCGGTTCGGATTCGACCGCGCCGGAGGGGTTGGGGTTGACCATCAGCGCCTTATGACTCGTATCGATTTGGGCGGTCTTGGTGCCGGCGGCGGGCGCCGGCGCAGACTTCGGTTCCACGGCCGCGACGGCCGGCGCGGCCGGGACAGCCCCGGCGGCAGGTGCGACGGCAGCGGCGGTCTTGCCGGGCACGGTAATCCGGGTGCCGATCTTCAGCGGCGCGGTCGGTGACAGGCTGTTGGCCTTCGCCAGTTCGGCGACGGAAATATGATTGTGGCGCGCGATGCTGATCAGCGTATCGCCGCGATTGACCACATGGACATCGGCAGCCGCCACCACGGGTTTGGCCGCAGGTGCGGCGGCCAGCACCGGTTGGTGCGGCACCGGAGCCTGATGCGGAATGATCAGCTGCTGCCCCGGCTGCAGCGCGCGCGGCCCGGACAGGTGATTGGCCTGCATGATCGCGGCGGCGGATACATTGTAGCGGCGCGCCAGGCTGTCCATGGTGTCGCTGGTGCCGACAATGATCGTCGTACCCGCGACCGGCGTCGCAGCCACTGAACGCGGTGCCACCGTCGCCGTGGTCTCGATCGGTCGAGCCGGCGGGGTGTAGGACGCCATGCCGCGTCCGCCTCACCCGTCACACCCGTGGACGGATAGGATTGCGCCGGCGCGATCGGGGGCAGCGCCGAGGAAGTGTATTGGGGGCGGTCGTATTGCGGTAGCGGGCGGCTTTCCACCGCGCCGGAGGGCGCGTATTGCGGCGACACCGATCCGGTTGCGTCCTGCCCGCGGCTGTTACTGGGCGGATTGGAATACCCGAAGCGCGTCGACGTGTCCGCACTGCATCCGGCAAACCCGATCGAAGTCAGCGCCAGCACCGCGATATGTGGGACTCGGCGCGAGCGAAGCATCGCGGCAACTCGGGACATGGTTACTCACTCGGTACGCAACTCACATGAGATTGAGTAAACACATTCCCAGTAAACAAGCCTTTAACCAGCCAAAGTGCCCCCCAGTACCGGTCGAGTGCCGGTCAGACACCGGCTAAGTACCGCCACGTGCTGTGGCGGCGCCGCCGCCGGGCGTTACATTTCCCGGGCAAGCCCCGGCAGCGCCGGTACGAACCGCACGCCGATCAATTCGGTCCGCTCCAGTCCCTTGTCCGACTTTCGGAGTTTCACCAGCGTCTGGCTGCCAGCCTGCGGACCGACCGGCGCGATCAGGATTCCATCGGGCTCGAGCCGGCGGACCAGATCCTCGGGGATCTCTTCCAGTGCCGCCGTGACAATGATCCGGTCGAACTGCCCTGCGCTCTCCGGCACGCTGAACCCGTCCCCGACCAGGACGTCGACGTTGGCGCAGCTAAGCTCGGCCAGCCGTTGCTTCTCCCGCTCGGCCAGAAAGCGAAACCTCTCCAGGGTCACAACCTCGCCCGCGAGCCTTGACAGAATGGCCGCCTGGTAGCCCGATCCGGTGCCCAGCTCCAGCACGCGGTGATGGTGGCGCAGCTGCAACTGCTCGGTCATATAGGCGACCACGAACGGCTGGCTGATGGTCTGACCGCAGGCGATTGGCAGTGCGGTGTCGACATAGGCGTCGGCGCGGTCATCCGGTTCGACGAAGGCCTCCCGTGGAACTTCCTCCATCGCCCGCAGCACGGCTTGATCACTAATGCCACGGCGCCGCAGCGTCAGCTGGAACTTCATTCTGTCCTGGGGGGCAAATCGCGCAGCCATCACGCAAACCTCTACTCATACGCTTCGTTTCTCGTTTGCCGTCACGAGACAGCAATGCCGTCGGGCTGACAAGGCCCGCGGCCGCCGAGATTAGGTGTTGCCACCTCGATCCCGCGTGGACATAGTCAGACGTGACTACGCGACAACGGGGCAGTTTCGATATGACGAAGCCGGTGGCCTCGAAGGGCTCGGTTTTTCTGGTCGAAGACGAGACCATGATCAGGATGCTCGTCGCCGACATGCTCGCGGATCTCGGCTACGACATTGCCGCCGAGGCCGGTGACGTGGAGCAGGCCATGAAGTTCGCGCGATCGGCAAAATTCGATCTGGCGATCCTGGACGTCAACGTCAACGGCAAGCTGATCTCGCCCGTGGCGGACGTGGTGGCCGCGCGAAATCTGCCGTTCGTGTTCGCGACCGGCTACGGCGCCGAGGGGCTGCCCGAACAGTATCGTCAGCATACTGCTTTGCAGAAGCCATTTCGGTTGGAAGCGTTGCAGCAAGCCATCGAAGCCGCGCTCCAGGGCCGGACCGGCTGACGCGGCGGCCGCCGCGCCTTTTAATTAAGCATGATCTTTTCGGAAAACCGGTT
>JBKQQE010000169.1:0-8219 GCA_052326245.1 Xanthobacteraceae bacterium
TTGCGGTGGTCGCCGACCCCCAGGAAGCGTCGCTCGCCCTGGTCGAGGGGTTGAAATATGGCCAGCCGCAGCAGGCCCAGCTGCGCGAGCCGGGGCACGTAGGCTGGCACGAGCTGTTCGTCGACGATCCGGAAAAGGCGTTTGTTTTCTATTGCGAGCTGTTCGGCTGGCGGAAGGCGGACGAGGAAACCACGCCGACGGCAACGGCGGAGACCTATCGGCTATTTTCCGCCGGCGCACAGACCGTCGGCGGCATCCTGGCCAAGCCCGAGTGGGCGCCTTCCCCGTTCTGGCTATACTATTTCAACGTCGGCGACATCGACACCGCGCTGCAGCGCGTCACGGCCGGCGGCGGGCATGTGTTCGAGGGCCCGGATGAACTGCCGGGCGGCAACTGGCTCGCCCACTGCACCGACCCCCAGGGCGCAGGGTTCGCGCTGCAGGGGCCGCGCAACAAGGACGCATTCGCCTGGTCCACCTCGTGGGGCGAGTTTTCATCGAAAGGAAGGCTGATCACCAGGCGGTGAGGCCCGCGACGCGGACTTGCCATAACATCGGCACCGCATGGACTTCGCCTCGGCTTGTCGGCCCGCCGGATTGATGGAAGGTTTCGAGCGGCGCCGCCCGGCGCCCCACACCTAGGGAGCGAACGATGAGGTTGGGAGCGATTCCGGAAAGCATCATCGAGCGCATCGCGCTGTGGGCCAACCTGGCACCCGTGCCGATCCTCGATACCCAGATCGCGTTCACCGGCGCCCGCGCGATCATGGCGGCCGCCGAACTCGGCGTGTTCGAGGCGCTGGCCGCAGGCGAAAAGAGCGACCAGGACGTCGCCGCGGCCTGCCGAACCGATCCGAAGGCCACCAAACAGCTGCTCGACTGTCTCGTCGGCCTCGGCTACGCGCGGTGGCGCGCCGGCAAGTATGCGATGACGGGCCCGCAGCGCAAATGGCTGCTGCGCGGTAGCCCGAGTTCGGTCGTCAACAAGCTCGCCTTCCAGGCGCTCGAATGGGACCTGGTGGGCGAGCTCGAGGATTTCGTCCGCACCGGCAAGCCGCTCGATTTCCACGCCTCGATGTCGCCGGAGCAATGGCGGATCTACCAGGACGCCATGCGCGACGTCGGCGCCAATCCCGCGGTCGAACTGGCCAAGCGCATGCCGGTGCCGCCGGGCGCCACGCGCCTGCTCGACATCGGCGGTTCGCACGGCCTTTACTCGATCGAATTGTGCCGCCGCCACCCCACGCTCGCCAGCACGATCCTCGAACTGCCCGGCGCGGTCGACCGCGCCAGCGAGATCGCCGCGCGCGAGGGCATGGGCGAGCGGGTGAAGTACCAGGTCGGCAACGCGCTCAGCGACGATCTCGGCGAAGCGAGCCTCGACGTCGTGATCGTCAACAACCTGGTGCATCATTTCTCGCCGGACCAGAACGCCGAACTGGCCAGGCGCGTCGCCCGCGCGCTGAAGCCGGGCGGCGTCTACGCGATCGGCGATTTCCTGCGCGCGGCATCGCCCGGCGAGGGCGGCGGCGTGCCCGCGGTGATGGACCTGTATTTCGCGCTGACGAGTTCGTCCGGCACCTGGTCCCATGACGAGATCGTAGGCTGGCAGCGCGCGGCCGGGCTGACGCCGCTGAAGCCGATCCAGTTCCAGAGCCTGCCCGGTTGGGCCTCGCTCCCGGCGGCGCGGCCCAAATAACGCGGCGGCAGCTCGGCGGCGCGGCGCAGGTCGGCGATGGCGCGCGGCAGGTCCTTCTTCTGTTCGTAGACCTTGGCGCGGACGAAATGGGCCTCGACGCTCTCCCGCCGCGACAGCGCGCCGTTGAGGTCGGACAGCGCGTTGTCGTAGTCCTTGAGCGCGATGCGCGCCACCTCGCGCAGCATCAGCGCCTCGGGATCGTCGGGCATCGGCACGCCACGGCGTGCAAGGTTCGCACCGCCGTGATAAACTTTTACTATGCCAATATCGACGACTTGAATGGACCCGGAAAGAATCATGACAGCCCCCGCCCCCGACCGCATCGACCAGCAGGCCTATTGGAACGGCGTCGCCGGACAGAAGTGGACCGATTTCCAGGACACCCTGGACACGACCTTCGCGCCGGTGCTGCGCGCGCTGGTGACGCATGCGGCGATCCGCCCGGGCGACCGCGTCATCGACATCGGCTGCGGCTGCGGCGCCTCCGCGGTCGAGCTCGGCGGCCTGGTCGGCGGCGGCGGCGAGGTGATCGGCGTCGACATTTCGGCCGACATGCTGGAGCGGGCGCGGCAGCGCACGCCGCCGACGCTGCCGGTAAGCTACCTGTTGGCCGACGCCTCGACCCACGCCTTCGCCCGCGACGCCACCGACCTGCTGTTCTCGCGCTTCGGCGTGATGTTCTTTGCCGAGCCCATCGTGGCGTTCCGCAACCTCGCCACGGCGCTGAAGCCGGGCGGCCGGCTCACCTTCGCCTGCTGGCGCACGCCGCGGGAAAATCCGTTCTTCATCGCGCCGTTGCAGGAGGCGATCCGGTTCGTGCCGCGGCTGCCCGAGACGCCGCCCGACGAGCCGGGGCCGTTCGCCTTCGCCGCGCCGGAGCGGGTGCGCAGCATCCTCGGCGGCGCGGGCTTCGAGCGGATCGCGGTCGACCCGTTCGACTGCGACCTCGACATCGCCGGCGGGCGCGGGCTTGCCCACGCCAGGACGGTGGCGCTGTCGATCGGCCCGGCGAGCCGGACGCTGGCGGGCCACCCCGCAGACACGGTGGCGGCGGCCGCCGACGCCATCGAGCAGCGGCTTTCGCAGCACCAGCGCGGCGACGCCGTGCCGCTGGCGGCCGCGATGTGGATCGTCACCGCGACGAAGGGGTGATTGAACTTCAGCGTTTCGGAGCGTCATCCTGAGGAGGACCGCCAACGGGTCCGCGCGAAGCGCGGCCCGATGACAGGCTCCGCGGTCCGTCTCGAAGGATGCGCGGGCGCGAGAGCATTTCAGCACTGTGCCACGCCGTCGCCCTTCGAGGCTCGCGGGCGACGTTTCGGCCCATTTCGATCCTCTCAGGCGCTCGCGCCTCAGGGTGACGGCTGAGAAGCGAAACGGTCGGGTCGCCCCGGCCGTTTCGATTCGCGTATGGCGCACTGACGGCAGCGCCACCTCCGGTCAAGCAAGTCCTTAATGCGTGACCAGCGGACAGGCGGTGTTGTCGGACAATTTGCCGAACGCCTCGTCGCCGGACATGGTCTGCAGCAGCTTGTAGTAGTCCCACGGATGCTTGGATTCCTCGGGCGTCTTCACCTGCATGATGTACATCTCATGCTCCATCAGCCCGTCGGCGCGGATCACGCCGTTCGACGTGAACATGTCGTCGATCTTGGTCTTGCGCATCTGCGCCATCACCTTGTCGGCATCGGTCGAACCCACCGCCTTCACCGCGTTGAGGTAGGTCAGCGTCGCCGAGTAGTAGGCGGCCTGGTTCATGGTGGGCTCGCGCTTGGTCTTCTCGAAATAGCGCTTGGAGAAGGCGCGGGTCTTGTCGTTGAGGTCCCAGTACCAGCCGGTGGTCAGCACCAGCCCCTGCGCGGTCTTCAGCCCCAGCGCGTGGATGTCGCTGACGAAGGCGAGCAGCGCCGCCGGCTTCATGGTCTTGCTGATGCCGAATTCGTCGGACGCCTTCAGCGAGTTGGTGAAGTCGTTGCCGGCATTGGAGAGGCCGAGCACCTGGGCGCCGGAATTCTGCGCCTGCAGCAGGTAGCTGGAGAAGTCGGTGGTCGACAGCGGCACGCGCACCGCGCCGATCACCTTGCCGCCGTTGCGCTCGACCACCTTGGTGGCGGCCTCCTGCAGCTGGTGGCCGAAGGCGTAGTCGGCGGTGAGGAAGAACCAGGTCTTGCCGCCCTGCTTGACCAGGGTGGTCGCCGTGCCATTGCCGAGCGCGGTGGTGTCGTAGGCGTAGTGCACGGTATAGGGCGTGCAGTCCTTGCCGGTGAGCGAAGCGCCGGCGGCGCCGATGGCGATGAACGGCACCTTCTTTTCCCTGGCGACGTTCGACATCGCGATGCTGACGCCGGTGTTGGAGCCGCCGAGCACCATGGTGACGCCGTCGCGGTCGGCATATTCGCGGAACTTCTGCGCGCCGATATCGGGCTTGTTCTGGTGATCGGAGGACAGCAGCCCGATCTTGTGGCCGAGCACGCTGCCGCCGAAATCGTCGATCGCCATCTGCGCGGCAACGACGCCGCCCGGCCCGATGACGTCGGAATACAGCCCCGACATGTCGTCGATGTCGCCGATCACGACGGTGTTGTCGGCGCCGAACGCCAGCGCCGCCGGCAGGCACAGGATGGCCGCCAGCCCGATTGAACGCAAAGTCTTGCTTCCCGGCATCGTCTCTCTCCCATGGACACATTGGTTAACGGCGGGATCTTCCGCCCGCGTTGCGGGCACTATACGCAAACCGTCCCCCCGGGCCAGTAGACTTTGGATGACATTGATCAAATCCTCGGGCGCGCCGCGCCCTGACGGCTGCGGCCTGGCCCCCGGGGCCGGCCCATCCGGTCCGGCGCGGGGCTGACGGCGCCGGCGCGGAAGCGCCCTGTTTCGCGGCATTTCGGCCGCACATTCCTGTGGCACGCCGCCGATCATTTGCGCTTTGCGTAACGCGCGCGGCGCGCCATCATCGTGGCGCTGGTGCTTCGCGCCGCCTGGCGATCAGTCCTCCCGGCATGGCCGCAGCGCGCGAAGCTCGGCATCGGCGCACCCCCGAATTGCCCCGCCGCCCTCCCGGGTCCGGCGGGGCAATTTCGTTTGCCGCCACGACCGCAACGCCCGCCGCTTTGCAGCGCGCGCGGCAGCTGCACGCGCAGGGTAAATCGATCGTCAAACCGTTGCCGACAATTGCGCCGCCGAACCGTGACTCCGCGGTTAGGTTAAATCCCAATTCACCTTGCGGCTTCCGCCATCGCGGCTAGAGAAGATGGTGTTTGCGCGGGGGCTGACGACGATGTGGACCAAGGGATTGAAGATATCGCTGGCGACGATCGCCATCGCCGGCATCGGCATTCCGATGAGCATGGCGACGTGGGTCGCGCTGGCGCTGATCGGTTATTAAGCAGCCTCCAGATCAGATGACCCATCCTTCCGTCATGGCCGGGCAGCGCGATCCGTCTCTGACGGATCGCTAGGACTAAGGTCTCCCGGCCATCCACGTCATTCTTGTTGCAAGACTGTGAAGACGTGGATGCCCGGCACCGCAGACAAGTCTACGCAGTCTGCGCAAGGCAGACTGCTTTGGCCGGGCATGACGATTCTCTAAATCCCGGCGCCCTTGCACAAACGAAAGCCGTCGCCGCCCGCGACCGTCAGTGCGCGGCGGTCTTTTCCCGCAGCCGGTAGAAGTTGATCGCCTTGCGCGCGGTTTCGGTGCGCAGCTTGTTGAAATTGGCCTGCGCCGCCTCCAGGTCGTGGGGCGCGCACTCGCCCGAGGGGCTTTTCAGCCGCAGCACCGCGCGCGTGGTCGGCCACGACAGCCCGATCGCCTTGGCGAGCAGCAGCACCATGTCGGGATGGCTGGCCGCGAGCGCGCGCTCGACGATCTGGATCTGCAGACCGGCCATCAGCGACAACGCCACCGCGGCATCGTCGAAGCGCCGCGCCGCGGCGAATTCCACCAGTCTGTCCTCGTCCAGTTCGCCGGCGAGCTGCAGCGAGTGCACCCGCGCCAGCGCCGCGCGATAGTTCTGCGAGGCGGCGCGCGACATCGACTGCATGCTGCCGGCGACCTCGGCGACGATCTTGCCGATTTCGACGGCGCGGCGGCGGTCGATGGTCTCGAGCCGGCTGCGCACCACCTCGGTGGCGTTGACGAACAGCTTGACCAGATGCTGGCGCGGCACGTTCTCGCGTTCGAAGAAGCCGATCGCAAGCGCCTCGTCGGCGGTCGAGCGCTCGGCCAGGCGGTCGAAGCCCTGCGCGGAGATGCGGGCACCGGGATTGCGCACGGTGTTGAGCGCCACCGCGGCGTCGCCGCGATCCAGCAGAATGTCGGTGACCGCTTCGGCGATCGCCTCCCGCCCGGAAATCGCCAGCATGCGGTCCTGGCCGCTGCCGCGCGCGGCCTCGATCAGGGTCTCGTCCGACACCGCCGCGGAATGGGCCAGCACCGGCCGCGCCACGTCGATCTCCTCGTCGAGCGCGAGCTGGTTCATCAGCCGCGGCGGCGCGTTGGGGTGGATCGCGAGGCGCTCGGCCAGCGTCACCCGGGCCACCGTCTCGATCTGTCGCGTCAGCCGCAGCAGCACCTCGTCGAACACCTGCAGCTGCTCGTCGTCGTAGTCCGACTGGCCCGCGACGAACAGGTCGGCGACCCGGCGCAGCGCGTCGGCCTGCTGTCCGACCGACTTCTCGAAGAACCTGCCCTCGAGATCGTCGATGATCCCAGGCGCCACCGTCATGCCACCCCCCGTTCGATCGTCGCCTCGCCGCCGTCGCGCTCGGGCGCGTAGCCGTCGAAGCGCAGCGCCGCCACCGGGCACGGCCGGCCGAACAGATAACCCTGGCCGTAGGTGACGCCGGCAGCGCGCAGAATGGCGAACTGCTCCTCGGTCTCGACGCCCTCGGCGGTGGCGGCCATCTCGAGCTGCCGCACCAGCCCGCTGACCGCGCTGACGATCGCCATGCTGTTGGGATTGTCGACGATGCTGCCGACGAAGCTGCGGTCGATCTTGATGCGGTCGAACGGAAACTTGTTGAGATAGCCGAGCGAGGAGTGGCCGGTGCCGAAATCGTCCAGCGCGATCGCCACCCCGAGATTCTTCAGCTGCCGCAGCGTGTCGAGATAATCGGGGTCGGCGCCGAGCAGCACCGATTCGGTGACCTCGACCTCGAGCCGGTCCGGCGGCAACCCGGAATCGGCCAGCGCGAACAACACCACGTCGACCAGGCTGGACTTGCGGAACTGGACCGTGGACAGGTTGACGGCGACGCGCAGCTCGCCGGGCCACGCCACGGCGTCCTGGCAGGCGCGGTGCAGGATCCAGTCGCCGAGCGGGATGATGAGGCCGGAGTCCTCGGCGACGCGCAGGAAGGCGTCAGGGGCGAGCAGACCGCGCCGCGGATGCCGCCATCGCACCAGCGCCTCGACAATCACCGGCCGGCCGCTATGCATGTCGATGATCGGCTGGTAGTACAGCTCGAACTCCTGGCGGGCGAGCGCCAGCCGCAATTCGTCCTCGAGCGCGGTCTGCGCGTGCGCCGCCTCCATCATCTTCGGGTCGAACAGCCGATAGGTGTTGCGACCGGCCGACTTCGCGGCGTACAGCGCGAAATCGGCCTTCTTCATGAGCTCGTAGCCGTCGACGCCATGGTCCGGCGCCAACGCCACGCCGATGCTGGTGCCGGCGAACACCGCCCCGCTGCCCAGATCGACGGGCTCGTTGAAGGCCAGCAGAATGCGCTCGGCGAGCGTCTCCGCGCCGTCACGGTAGTCCTGGTCGAAGGCAGCGCCGTTTTCGGCGCGCGGCGCGGTCTGCAGGATGGCGAATTCGTCGCCGCCGAGCCGGGCGACGACGTCGCAGGCGCGCACCGCGTCCTTGAGCCGGCGGGCGACTTCCCTGAGCAGGGCGTCGCCGGCCGCGTGCCCCATGCTGTCGTTGACGTGCTTGAAGCGGTCCAGGTCCAGCATCAGGATGTTGAACCGCCTGTTATCGACGGCAATCCCCGCCACCGCCTCGGCGACCAGGGCCTGGAAACGCGAGCGATTCGCAAGTCCGGTCAGGATGTCGTGGCTGGCGAGATAGGCGATTTCGTCCTCGCGGCGCTTCTGCTCGGTGACATCCTCGTTGGTCATCACCCAGCCGCCGCTCGTCAGCGGACGGCTCGCCACCCGGATGGTGCGGCCGTCGTTCAGGAGCGCACTTCGATCGGTCGGCTCGCGCAGCATCGCTGCGGCGATACGCCGGCGTTCCTCGATATAGTCCTCCGGACTGGGGCCGTTGTAGATGCCGTTGCCGACCCGCAGCCGCGCGATGTCGACCAGCTCCATGCCGGGCACGGCATCCAGCTTGGATAGACCGTACAGCCCCATGAACTTGTCGTTGCAGGTGATGAGCCGGCTGTCGGGGCCGAACATCGCCAGCCCCTGGTTCATGTTCTGCAGCGCCGTGTCCAGCACGCTGGCAAGGCGCGCCGACCGCTCGATTTCGTCGCGCAGCACGGCCTCGGCGCGTTCGCGCCGGTCGCTGAC
>JBKQQE010000170.1:0-6796 GCA_052326245.1 Xanthobacteraceae bacterium
GCCACTACCCTGCGCGCGCTGGGGCCGAAACGCTGGAACGCGGCCTTCGTGCAGCCGTCGCGCCGGCCGAAGGACGGCCGCTACGGCGAGAATCCGAACCGGCTGCAGCACTACTATCAGTTCCAGGTAATCCTGAAGCCATCCCCACCCGACCTGCAGGACCTCTACCTGAAGTCGCTGGCCGCGATCGGCGTTGATTCCGCGCTGCACGACATCCGCTTCGTCGAGGACGACTGGGAAAGCCCGACGCTGGGCGCCTGGGGGCTCGGCTGGGAATGCTGGTGCGACGGCATGGAGGTCTCGCAGTTCACCTATTTCCAGCAGGTCGCCGGCGTCGAATGCGCGCCGGTGGCGGGTGAACTCACTTACGGGCTCGAGCGGCTCGCCATGTATGTCCAGGGCGTCGATCGCGTCTACGATCTCAACTTCAACGGCCGCAGCGGCGCCGACAAGGTGACCTATGGCGATGTCTTCCTGCAGGCCGAGCAGGAATACTCGCGCCACAACTTCGAGCATTCCGACACCGAGATGCTGTTCGAACAGTTCAAGATGGCGGAGAACGCCTGCCGGAAATATCTCGAAGCGGGCTGGCAGGACGGCAAGCGCGAGCACCACCTGATGGCGCTGCCGGCCTATGACCAGTGCATCAAGGCGAGCCATGCCTTCAACCTGCTCGACGCGCGCGGCGTGATCTCCGTCACGGAGCGGCAGAGCTACATCCTGCGCGTGCGCGAGCTGGCGAAGGCCTGCGGCGAAGCCTGGGTTGCGACCGAAGCGGGCGGAGCCTGAGCATGCCCGATCTTCTGCTCGAACTGTTTTCCGAGGAAATCCCCGCGCGCATGCAGGCCCGTGCGGCCGAGGATTTGCGTCGCATGGTCACCGACAGGCTGGTGGCCGAAGGGCTGGTCTATGACGGGGCGAAGGCCTTCGTCACGCCGCGGCGGCTGGCGCTGACGGTCCATGGCGTTCCCGCGCGGCAGCCGGATCTGAAGGAAGAACGCAAGGGGCCGCGCGTGGGCGCGCCCGAGGCCGCGATCCAGGGCTTTCTCAAGGGGGCGGGGCTGGCCTCGCTCGACGAGGCCAAGATCCTGAAGGATCCGAAGAAGGGCGAGTTCTATGCCGCCCTGATCGAGAAGCCGGGCCGTCCCGCCATCGACGTCATCGCCGAGTTCCTGCCGGTGATCGTGCGGACGTTTCCGTGGCCGAAGCAGATGCGCTGGGGCGAACGCTCGGCGAAGCCGGGCGCGCTCACCTGGGTGCGGCCGCTGCACGCCATCGTCGCGACCTTCGGACTTGAGACCGAAGACCCGGACGTGGTGAAGTTCTCGATCGACGGCATCGAGGCCGGTCAGGTCACCTATGGCCATCGCTTCATGGCGCCGGCCGCGATCAGCGTGCGCCGCTTCGAGGACTACGAGGCGAAGCTGCTTGACGCCAAGGTCGTGCTCGACCCGCTGCGGCGCGCGGACACCATCGTCACCGACGCCAAGCACCTCGCTTTCGCCCAGGGCCTCGATCTGGTGGAAGACCAGGTGCTGCTCGACGAGGTCGCCGGGCTCGTCGAGTGGCCGGTGGTGCTGATGGGCTCGTTCGACCCGGCGTTCCTGTCGATCCCGGGCGAGGTGATCCGCGCCACCATCCGCAACAACCAGAAGTGCTTCGTGGTCAAGGATCCCGCGACCGGCAAGCTCGCGCCGAAATTCATTCTGGTCGCCAACATCGAGGCCAGCGACGGCGGCAAGGTCATTACCGCCGGCAACGAGCGCGTGATCCGCGCCCGGCTGTCGGATGCGAAATTCTTCTACGAGACCGACCTGAAGACCAGGCTCGAAGCGCGGCTGCCGAAGTTCGAACAAATCGTGTTCCACGAGAAGCTCGGCACCCAGGCCGAACGCATCGCGCGAATCGGAAGTCTTGCGACCAGGCTCGCGCCGCTGGTCGGTGCCGACGTGGCCAAGGTCGCGCGCGCGGCGCTGCTCGCCAAGGCCGATCTGCTGACCGAGGTGGTCGGCGAATTCCCCGAGGTGCAGGGCCTGATGGGGAAATATTACGCGCTGGCGCAGGGCGAAGACCCCTCCGTGGCCGCCGCCATCGAGGACCACTACAAGCCGCAGGGCCCCAACGACCGCGTGCCGAGCGATCCGGTCGCGGTCGCGGTGGCGCTCGCCGACAAGATCGACACCCTTGTCGGCTTCTGGGCGATCGACGAGAAGCCGACCGGAAGCAAGGATCCCTATGCGCTGCGCCGTGCCGCGCTCGGCGTGATCCGGCTGACGGTTGACAATGCCATCAAGCTGCATCTGGTTTCATTGCTGGATGGGCATGCGGCCGAACTCGGCACTGCGGGCGTCGCGCTGGTGCCGTGGGCAGGGCGGCAGGTTCGCAGCAACAGCCTCGATCTGCTTGCCTTCTTCGCCGACAGGCTGAAGGTGCAGCTGCGCGAACAGGGCGCACGGCACGATCTGGTCGATTCCGTGTTTGCGCTCGAAGGGCAGGACGAGTTGCTGGCGATCGTGCGCCGGGTCGAGGCGCTCGGCAAATTCCTCGAGACCGACGATGGCAAGAACCTGCTAGCCGGCACCAAGCGCGCCGCGAATATCCTGCGCATCGAGGAGAAGAAGGACGGCCGCGCCTTCGACGGCGTGCCGGATGCCGCGCTCTATAGCCTCGACGAAGAGAAGGCGCTCGCCAAAGCCATCGACCAGGTCAGGGCTGACGCCAACGCCGCCGTTGCGAGGGAAGACTTCACCGCCGCGATGACCGCGATGGCCAAGCTGCGGCCCGCGGTCGACGCCTTCTTCGACAAGGTCAAGGTCAACGACGACGATCTGAAGATTCGCGAAAATCGTCTCAAGCTCCTGAACGAAATTCGCGCCGCCACGCGCGCGGTCGCGGACTTCTCGAAGATTCAGGACTGAGCGAGCGAGACACGGGCAAGTTTTCTTTTCGTCATGCCCGGCCTTGTGCCGGGCATCCACGTCTTTACTGTAGCGCAGAAAGAAAGGCGTGGATGGCCGGGAGACCTTAGTCCTAGCGATCCGTCAGAGACGGATCGCGCTGCCCGGCCATGACGGTGCCTGAACGGTTGAGCCATCGACAATTCAGAGGCGACTCATGGACCGCGGTACGCTCGACGCCTACGACCACGATGCAGCCGGGTTTGCGAAGGACTGGCACGATCAGCCGCCGCCGACCGACCTGCACGACGTCGTCCGGCGTTTCTTCGTCAAGGGCGGCGTCACCGCGGATATCGGCTTCGGATCGGGGCGCGAGGTGGCGTGGCTCGCGGACCATGGCTTTGCGGCGCGGGGCTTCGACGCGTCGCAGGGACTGCTCGCCGAAGCGCGGCGGCGCTACCCGCAGCTCGCCTTCGACCGCGCCGAATTGCCCGCCCTCACCGAAATCGCGGCCAACAGCTTCGACAACGTGCTGTGCGAAACCGTGATCATGCATCTCGATCGCGCCGACATCGCGCCGTCGGTGCGGCGGCTGTTCGACATCGTCAGGCCCGGAGGCGTCCTGTATCTGAGCTGGCGGGTCACGCCGGATCGCGACCAGCGCGACGCCCATGGGCGGCTCTATTCGGCGTTCGACGCCTCAGCGGTCCGGCGCGAACTGGCCTCCGCCGAGCCGCTGCTCGACCAGGAAGTGGTCAGCGCATCGTCCTGCAAGACCATTCATCGGATCATCGTCAGCAAGGCAATCGCGAAGGCGAGCCCGTGACGTCGCCTTTTTGCTGCGGGAACCCTTTCGTTTCGGAAGTTCGCGAATCGGGGTTGCTGTTTGCGTTTCGCGAACTTCTGAAACGGGGTACTAGTTAAATTTCTGCTACGTGTTGGAGATTCTTATGGTCATCACCAGTGCACATATTCCCGCCATCGTCGCCCTGATTGCCGGCGTCCTGATTTTGATCATGCCGCGGCTTCTGAACTTCATCGTCGCGATCTACCTGATCTTCACCGGTCTGGTTGGACTCGGGGTGTTCCACGCCTTGCATCTGTGAGACCACCGGCTCGCGCAGGCGCAAGGAGCGAAGATCGCGACACGCGCTTGCGCGCGCATATCGATCTGTGTTGTAAGGCCCCTGCCGATTTCCCTCCTGCTGACGCTTGAAAGCCATGGCCAAAGCTGCATCGAAGCAAAAGTCCGCGCCCAAATCTGCTTCCAAGTCTACGTCGAAGCCCGGCGCCCGGTCCGCCCCAGCGAAATCAAAGACTTCCACCGCCCCGGCGGCGCGGGCGGCCAAGCCGGCGCCGGCCGCCAAGGCGGTAAAGCCAGCCGCTAAACCGGCCAAGGTTTCGGTCCAGGCTCCGGCGGCCAAGGCTGCCGGCAAGCCGGCTCCCGCCATCAAGGCCGGCAAGTGGGTTTATACCTTCGGCGACGGCAAGGCCGAGGGCAAAGCCGGCCTGAAGGACCTGCTTGGCGGCAAGGGGGCCAACCTCGCGGAAATGGCCAATCTTGGCCTGCCGGTGCCTCCCGGCTTCACCATTCCGTCGTCGGTCTGCACCTACTTCTACGCCCACGGCAAAACCTATCCCAAGGAATTGCAGGCGCAGGTCGAAGCGGCGCTCGAGCACGTCAGCAAGATCACCGGCAAGCGGTTCGGCGATCCGCGCAATCCGCTCTTGGTGTCGGTGCGCTCCGGTGCCCGCGCCTCGATGCCGGGCATGATGGACACCGTCCTCAATCTCGGTCTGAACGACCGCACCGTGGAGGCGCTGGCGGAGCGCTCCGGCGACCGCCGTTTCGCCTATGACAGCTACCGGCGCTTCATCACCATGTATTCCGACGTGGTGCTCGGCTTCGAGCATCATCACTTCGAGGACATCCTCGACAGCCACAAGGACCAGAAAGGCTACAGCCTCGACACCGACCTCGCCGCCGAGGACTGGGTGGCGGTGGTCGGCAAGTACAAGGATGCGGTCGCGCGCGAGACCGGCGCGGACTTCCCGCAGGATCCCCACGCCCAGTTGTGGGGCGCGATCGGCGCGGTGTTCTCGTCGTGGATGAACGCGCGCGCGGTGACCTATCGAAGGCTGCACGACATTCCGGAATCCTGGGGCACCGCCGTCAACGTCCAGGCCATGGTGTTCGGCAACATGGGTGACACGTCGGCGACCGGGGTCGCCTTCACCCGCAATCCGTCGACGGGCGAGAGCAAGCTGTACGGCGAGTTCCTGATCAACGCGCAGGGCGAGGATGTCGTCGCCGGCATCCGCACCCCGCAGGATATCACCGAGTATGCGCGCCGGGAGTCCGGTTCGGACAAGCCCTCGATGGAGACCGCGATGCCGGTGGCCTTCAAGGAGCTGACGCGTATCTACACGCTGCTCGAGAAGCACTATCGCGACATGCAGGACATGGAATTCACGGTCGAGCAGGGC
This sequence comes from Xanthobacteraceae bacterium, assembly GCA_052326245.1. GTDB lineage: Bacteria > Pseudomonadota > Alphaproteobacteria > Rhizobiales > Xanthobacteraceae > Bradyrhizobium_A. The sequence continues at coordinate 5,385 of JBKQQE010000170.1, forward strand.
AAGCTGTGGATGCTGCAGACCCGCAACGGCAAGCGCACGGCCAAGGCCGCGCTGCGCATCGCCGTCGAGCTCGCCAATGAGGGGTTGATCAATCGCAAGGAAGCGGTGTCGCGGGTCGACCCGGCCTCGCCCGATCAGTTGCTGCATCCGACCATCGATCCTTCCGCGACGCGCGACGTGATCGCGACCGGTCTGCCCGCCTCGCCGGGCGCGGCGGCCGGGGAGATCGTGTTCTCGTCCGACGAGGCGGCGAAACTGCAGGCCGACGGCCGCAAGGTCATCCTGGTGCGGATCGAAACCAGCCCCGAGGATATTCACGGCATGCACGCGGCCGAGGGAATTCTCACCACCCGCGGCGGCATGACCTCTCACGCCGCGGTGGTCGCGCGCGGCATGGGCAAGCCGTGCGTATCCGGATGCGGCTCGATCCGCGTCGACTACGGCCGCGGAACCATGACCGTGGCCGGACGGACCTTCAAGGCCGGCGACGTGATCACCATCGATGGCGCGCTGGGCCAGGTGCTGGCCGGCCGTATGCCGATGATTGAGCCCGAGCTGTCGGGCGAGTTCGGCACCCTGATGGGCTGGGCCGACCAGGTGCGCCGGCTGAAGGTGCGCGCCAACGCCGACACCCCCGCCGACGCCCGCACCGCCATCAAGTTCGGCACCGAGGGCATCGGACTGTGCCGCACCGAGCACATGTTCTTCGAGGAGACGCGCATCCGCACGGTGCGCGAGATGATTCTCGCCGAAGACGAGCAGGCGCGGCGCGCGGCGCTCGCCAAGCTGTTGCCGATGCAGCGCGCCGACTTCGTCGACCTGTTCGAGATCATGAAGGGGCTGCCGGTGACGATCCGGCTGCTCGATCCGCCGTTGCACGAGTTCCTGCCGCATACCCAGGCGGAGATCGAGGAAGTCGCCCGCGCCATGAACGCCGACCCGCGTCGGCTGGCCGACCGCGTGCGCGAGCTGTCGGAGTTCAACCCGATGCTCGGATTCCGCGGCTGCCGGCTGGCGATCGCCTATCCCGAGATCGCGGAAATGCAGGCGCGCGCCATCTTCGAGGCCGCGGGCGTCGCCGCCAAGCGCACCGGCAAGCCGGTCGGCATCGAGGTCATGGTTCCCTTGATCGCGACCAAGGCCGAGTTTGACATGATCAAGGCCCGCATCGATGCCACGGCGCTCTCGGTTGCCCGCGAGACCGGCGTGACGCTGCCTTATCAGACCGGCACCATGATCGAATTGCCGCGGGCTTGCCTGCTGGCGGGCGACGTGGCGCAGACCGCCGAATTCTTCTCCTTCGGCACCAACGACCTCACGCAGACCACCTTCGGTTTCTCGCGCGACGATGTCAACAAGATCCTGACCACGTACCTCGCGGATGGGATCATCAAGCAGGATCCGTTTGCCGT
>JBKQQE010000171.1:0-8357 GCA_052326245.1 Xanthobacteraceae bacterium
GCGCCGTGACACCCTGGTGGAGTCCTTCGGGCGCGCCGGCTGGGACATACCGCCGCCGAGCGCGTCGATGTTTGCCTGGGCGCCGCTGCCGGAGAAATTCCGCGGCGTCGGCAGCATGCAATTCGCGACGCTGATGGTGGAAAAGTCGGGGGTCGTGGTGTCTCCGGGCGTGGCGTTCGGCGAACATGGCGAGGGCTATGTGCGCATCGCGATGGTGGAAAACGAGCAACGGATCCGGCAGGCCGCGCGCAATGTGCGGCGCTTTCTTGAAAGTGGCATCGAAACGTTGCACAACGTGGTTCCTCTCGCCAACCGGCGATAGTCCTCCGGCAGGTTCTTGAAGCGTATGGTCGCGCCACTCAAAGTGGGTATTGCGGGGCTCGGTACTGTTGGCACCGAGGTGGTCCGGCTGATCGATGATCAGGGCCGTGCGCTTGCGGCGCGCTGCGGGCGGGGCATTCGCATCGTCGCGGTGACGGCGCGGTCGAAATCCCGCAAGCGCGGCGTTGACCTTCGAAGCGTGGCCTGGGCAAAAAATCCGCTCGCGCTGGCGACCGACCCGGCCATCGACTGCTTTGTCGAATTGATGGGAGGGGCCGGCGATCCGGCGCTGTCGGCGATCGAGGCCGCACTTCGCTGCGGAAAGTCCGTCGTCACGGCCAACAAGGCGCTGATCGCAAGACACGGCGCCAGGCTTGCCGCACTGGCCGAGCGGCATGGCGCGACGCTGAATTTCGAGGCCGCGGTGGGCGCGGCCATTCCGGTGGTCAAGACGCTGCGGGAAGGGCTTGCCGGCAATACGATCCACCGCGTCTACGGCATCCTGAACGGGACCTGCAACTACATCCTGACCCGGATGGAGCAGGAAGGGCTGTCGTTTGCCGAGTGTCTGAAGGACGCACAACGGCTCGGTTATGCCGAGGCCAACCCGGCCTTCGACGTCGACGGTCACGACACCGCGCAAAAGCTGGCGATCCTCGCCAGCCTCGCGTTCGGAACCAAGGTCGCGGAGAAGGCGGTCTATGTCGAGGGCATCTCCTCGATCGCGCCCGATGATCTGCGGGCGGCCGAGCAGCTCGGCTACCGCGTCAAGCTGCTCGGTGTCGCGGTTCGCACGGCGAAGGGGATCGAGCAGCGCGTGCATCCGACCATGGTGCCGAAGTCGTCGTCGATCGCGCAAGTGATGGGTGTCACCAATGCGGTCACGATCGACGCCGACGGGTTGCCACCGATCACTCTCGTTGGTCCCGGCGCCGGGGGCGCTGCGACCGCCTCCGCGGTGGTATCGGACATTGCCGACGTCGCGCGCGGTATCCGCGCCCTGCCGTTCGGCCGTCCGGTCAGCCGGCTGCGGGTTACCACCAAGGCGCCGATGGAACGCCACGAAGGCGGCTATTACATCCGCTTGATGGCGCGCGATCTGGCCGGCACCGCCGCGACCATCGCGACGCGGCTCGCCGAGCAGAAGATTTCCATCGAATCCATCGTCCAGCGCCATCCCGACGCAGGCCAGGAGCCGGCGGTATCCCGGGGACGGCCGTTGCCGGTTCCCGTCATTCTTATTACTTATGCGACCAGCGAGGACGCGGTACACCGCGCCTTGCAGGCCGTACAGCGCGACAAGGTGATCACCGGGCGTCCCCAAGTGATCCGCATTGAAAAGAATTGAACCAGAGCATTCTGGCCCTGGCGTGACCTTCAGGAGCTAAGCCGATGTCGATAACGATTGCCGTTCCGCCCCAGCATTTGCTGGAGCGCGTCCTGTCGATGGAGATCGTTCGCGTGACGGAGCGGGCGGCGGTGTCGGCCGCGCGGCTGCGTGGCCACGGCGACGAAAAGGCGGCCGATCAGGCGGCGGTGGACGCGATGCGCCGCGAGCTCAACAAGCTTCCGATCGAGGGCACCGTCGTGATCGGCGAAGGCGAGCGCGACGAGGCGCCGATGCTCTTCATCGGCGAAAAGGTCGGCATCCAGGCCGGCCCGAAGGTGGACATCGCGGTGGATCCGCTCGAGGGAACGACGCTGTGCGCAAAGAACATGCCCGGCGCCATCGCCACCATGGCCATGGCCGAGGGCGGCACGCTGCTGAACGCGCCGGACGTCTATATGCAGAAGATCGCCATCGGTCCCGGCTATGACAAGGGTGTCGTCGAACTCGACGCGTCTCCGGCCGACAACATCCGGCGCCTTGCCAAGGCCAAGGGCGTCGATCCTTCGGCCATCACCGCGCTGGTGCTCGATCGCCCGCGCCATGCCGACATCATTTCGGGCGTGCGCAGCACCGGTGCCGCAGTGCGCCTGATCACGGACGGAGACGTCGCCGGCATCATTCACACCGCCGACCCGCATAACACTGGCGTCGACATCTATATCGGTACCGGCGGGGCTCCCGAAGGTGTGCTGGCGGCAGCGGCACTGCGCTGCATTGGCGGCCAGATGCAGTGCCGCCTCATCCTCGATACGGAGGAAAAGCGCGAACGCGCCTTCAAGATGGGCATCGCCGATCCGCGCATGATCTACGGCATCGAGGATCTGGCGAGGGGCGACTGCCTGTTTGCCGCAACCGGCGTGACCGACGGCTCGCTGCTGTCCGGCGTCAAGTTCCGCAAGAATATCATCGAGACGGAAACCGTGGTGATGCGCTCGGTGACCGGAACGGTCCGCTTGATCAAGGCCGAGCACCGGCAGTTCGGCAAATTCCACCTCGATTGAGGGAGAGATGGGCGGCATCCTCAATATTCGGCCGGTGAGCGAGGCGGACCGGGCGGATTGGGAGCCGCTCTGGCAGGCCTATCTGACGTTTTACGAGATGCGGCTGCCGCGAGAAGTGACGGACGCGACCTGGCGGCGCCTGCTCGATCCGGTCGAGCCGATGCACGCGCTGGTCGCCGAGATCGATGGACGTCTCGCCGGACTGGCGCATTATCTGTTTCATCGCTCGACCTGGGCGCCTGACTGTTACTGCTATCTCGAAGACCTGTTCGTGCCGCCCGGGCTGCGCGGACACGGCATCGGCAGGGCGTTGATCGGAGCCGTCGAGCTGGCGGCGCTCGAAGCCCATGCCAGCCGACTGTACTGGTCGACCCATCAGACCAACGCGCAGGCCCAGATCCTCTATGACAAGCTGGCGGAGCGTAGCGGCTTCATTCAGTATCGCAAGCGGCTCGGCTAGTGTTTGAGAATGATCGGCTCGCACGGCCGGTTTTCGCGTTTACCGGATCACGCGGTAAGTCGGGAGGGCGCGCTTGGTGCGAAGCGGGACGGGGGTGCAGTTGGGCGTCAAGGCGCTGTTGTTCGACGTGTTCGGCACCGTGGTGGATTGGCGCAGCAGCCTGATCGCGGATTTTTCGGTCTGGGCGAAGACCAACGGCAAGACCGGCAACTGGACCGCCCTGGTCGATGCCTGGCGCGGCGCCTATTTTCCCTCGATGGATGAGGTGCGCAAGCATCCGGAGCGCGGCTTCGTCAATCTCGACAGCCTGCACCGCGCCTCGCTGCAGCGCCTGGTCGCCGAACTCGGGATCGACGGGCTGACCTCCAGCGACCTCGACTACCTCACGACCGGCTGGCACCGTCTCGCACCCTGGCCCGACAGCGTCGAGGGGCTGTCGCGGCTGAAGAGAAAGTTCGTGATCGGGCCGTTGTCGAACGGCAACGTCGCCTTGCTGGTGAACATGGCCAAGGCTGCCGGCCTGCCGTGGGACCTGGTCCTCAGCGCCGAAGTGTTCCAGCACTACAAGCCCGACCGTGAAACCTATCTCGGCGCGGCGCGGCTGCTCGGGCTCGAACCCGGCCAGGTGATGCTGGTCGCCGCCCACAATATCGACTTGCGCGCCGCGCAGAGCTTTGGCCTCGCCACCTGCTTCGTGCCGCGGCCGACCGAGTATGGTCCGCATCAGTCGAGGGATTTCGCGCCCGAGGGCGAGTGGACGATGGTCGTTGGCGACCTCCGCGATCTCGCGGACCGCTTCGGCTGTTGATCGCGGCTCTAGGATTTGCATCGCGTCGTAGCGCGCCCTGTTGGAACCGGGGAACTCGCGCCTATATTGAGCGTCACCGCGGTCGCGGTCTGGAGGACTCCTGGAAGTGCTGACATCAACGTCGAAACCGGCGCAGTAGAGACGAGGCACCGCCATGGTCCTCTCGCCCGCATCGCTTCCGGTCGAAGCTCCCGTGGCTTTTCTCGGGGTGACACGTTCGGCAACGGGCCGGCTGTGGCGCGACCGGCTCGACGCGCGCGGCGCCAACAAGGCGCTCGCGATCTCGCAACGCTACCAGTTGCCGGAAATGCTGGCGCGGGTGCTGGCGGGACGGGGCGTCGACATCGATGCGGTCGAGGACTTCCTGGATCCGACGCTGCGCAAGCTGATGCCGGATCCCTATCGCCTGACCCAGATGGAGGCGGCCACCACGCGCCTGGCCGACGCCATCGAGGGTGGCGAGAAGATCGCGATCTTCGGCGACTACGACGTCGATGGCGCGACCTCGGCGGCGCTGCTCGCGTGGTACCTGCGGCACTGCGGGCTCGACCCGCTGATCCATATTCCCGATCGCATCTTCGAGGGGTACGGCCCCAACGTCGAGGCGGTCCGCATGCTGGCCGGCAAGGGGGCGACGTTGCTGGTGACCGTCGATTGCGGCACCACCAGCGTCGAGCCGTTCGAGGAAGCGCGACGGCTCGGCATGGGAATCGTGGTGATCGATCATCACCAGTGCGGCGACGAGCTGCCGCCGGTCGACGCGCTGGTCAATCCCAACCGCCCGGACGACCTGTCGGGCCTTGGTCATCTTGCCGCGGTCGGCCTCGTGCTGGTGACGCTGGTGGCGGTCAGCCGCGAATTGCGCCAGCGCGGCTTCTGGAACGATTTGCGCCCCGAGCCCGACCTGCTCTCGCAGCTCCATCACGTCGCGCTGGGGACCGTGGCCGATGTCGCGCTGCTGGTGGGTCTGAACCGGGCATTCGTCGCCAAGGGGCTGATCGCGCTGCGCCGTCGCGACCATATCGGCCACACGGCGCTGATGGACGTGGCGCGGCTGAGCGGGCCGCCGGAAGCCTGGCATCTCGGCTTCATGCTCGGACCGCGCGTCAATGCCGGGGGTCGGATCGGTCGCGCCGACCTCGGCGTGCGGCTGCTGCTGGAGGCGGATGTGTCCGAAGCCGCCCGTATCGCCGCCGAACTCGATCGGCTGAACCAGGAGCGTCGCATCATCGAGCAGACCGCCGAGGCCCAGGCCGAGGCCGAAGCGCTCGCCGCGCTGGGTATCGAGGACAAGGGCGCCGTGATCGTCACGGCGTCCGAGGGTTGGCACCCCGGCGTGGTCGGACTGGTGGCGGCGCGGCTGAAGGAGAAATTCGCCCGGCCGGCTTTCGCCATCGCGCTGGAGCCCGGTGGTGTCGGCACCGGTTCGGGGCGTTCCATCAGCGGCGTCGACCTCGGCCGGGCGGTCCGCCAGGCCGTTCACGACGGCCTGCTGCTGAAAGGAGGCGGCCACGCCATGGCCGCCGGCGTGACGCTGCGCAAGGAGCGGCTCGGCGAGTTTCGCGCCTATATCGAGGCCGCGCTCGCCGACGACGTCGCCAAGGCGCGGCACGTCAACGAGATCCTGATCGACGGCGCGGTCAGCGCGCGCGCGGTCACGCCGGAATTCGTCGCCATGCTGAACCGCGCGGCCCCGTTCGGCAACGGCAACCCGGAGCCGATCGTCGCATTGCCGGCACACCAGCTCGTCTATGCCGAGGAGGTGGCCAACGCCCATGTCCGCATTCGCCTCAAGTCCGGCGACGGCGCCATCGTCAACGGGATCGCGTTTCGCGTGGTCGGGCAGAAGCTCGGCAACGCGCTGAAGGAGAACCGCGGCCAGCCGCTGCACGTGGCGGGGTCGCTGACGCTGGATCGCTGGCAGGGCAGCGAGCGGGCGCAGCTGCGCGTGATCGACGTCGCGGTACCCGATCAGGGGCCCGCCCATATTCGGTGAGGTTCGAACGCGATCGGATGGGATTGCGTCCGCTTCACCGCTGAAAGCGGACAACGGGAGCGCACGCTGGAATTTCTGCTAAGTGCCAAAACGGGCTTACATTCGACAATCGTCAGACCAGCGGAGGGCGATTAAGCGACCGTCAGCTTGCAGGGAACGTTTGCTTCCACGTGCATGGCACGTGGGCGCTCGACAAAACGTGGTCAATCGTCGTTGTGAAGTCTCCGCCTGAGCATTTTAGCTCGGACTCGCTTGTGATTTGCAGAGTGTTCTGCCTATCGTCGTTGCATTGAAGAAGGCGCGCCAGCCCTTTGGCAAGCATGACGCACACACGATCGATAGGGGCAAGGCTGGCAAATTCCTTGTCGGCTAGATGAACTTCAATGCTGTGTCGCAAGCCGGTATAGTCAGAAGTGATCGTAACTGACTTAACATCCCGCCAGTTGACCCATCCAAGATCATACCAACGACGGGCCCAAAATCCCTGCTCATTGAAGCAAATAATTGGCGCGCCTTGATATGCCAAGAACGCGCCGCGCGTGACACGCGGCAGCGAGAGAAGAATTAGTGGGCATAAAAAACAACCGATAAGCTGGATCTTCGGGTAGATGTCGCTCCACCAAAAGGATGTGAAGAGAAAAGCAAAAAGGCAAAGCGCGCCGCCCAACAATTTAAACTCCCCTAGAGGAGTGCTGCTAGGATCGTAGAAGTCCCATCTTGTGTCGGGGATTTCGATTGGTTTCATGGCAACGCCAAATCAATCGATTGGCGACGTAAGCGCGGCGCCATTCGTAAGCAAGGATAGGCCCCAACGTCTTATGGTTCATTACAAAGAAGGTCGGTCAATCAATGAAATTAGAGTGAATGAATTGCAAATTCGCACATAGCGTTGCGCGTAACGGGACGGATCACAAATGGCTCCGCTCCGGGAACGGGCCAGCGGTTACGGAAGTCCGCTTTGGGGTCAGATCCGGACATCAGCTTCCACCCCATTCTGAGTCGGCTTTGCCGCCGAAAGCCGACATGAAGCATATTCGAGTATGAGTACCGATCCTCAAATACCCTGCCGCAACCGCGCCAGCACCTGCAGTCCGCCATAGCCGTCGGCGGGCGTGATCCCGGCCTTGATCTGGAAATCCCTGACCGCCTTCATGGTGTCGTTGCCGACCCGGCCGTCGGTGCCGCCGGTATCGAAGCCGGCGCTGGTCAGGCGGGTCTGCAGCTCCTGGACCTCGGCAAGCGTCAGCGCGCGTTCCGAGCCGGGGAAGGGGTGAATGAACGGACCGCCGCCGAGAATGCGGTCGCCAAGATGCACGATGGCGAGCGCATAATTCATCGACGGATTGTAGCTGCGCACCGCATAGAAGTTGGGGCCGAGCAGGAATTCGGGCCCGCCGGGAACGGGCACCCAGAGCTTGGCCGTCGCCTGCGGCTGCGGGAACGGCGCGCCGTCGGCGCGGGTGACGCCCTTGGCGGCCCAGGCCGCGTAGCTGCGGCTGCCGCCGGCCTTGACCCCCGGCGCGCGCACCTCGTAGCCCCAGTGCTCGTTGCGGCGATACTTGCCGCGCGCGACCAGGAAGCGCGCGGTCGAGGCCAGCGCGTCATCGGGCTTGCCGAAAGGCGAAACGCGGCCGTCGGCGTCATAGTCGATCCCGACATTGAGCCACACTTCCGGCATCCACTGGGTGTGGCCCATGGCGCCCGCCCATGAGCCCCGCATTTCCTCGGGCGTGCTCCAGCCGCGCTGCACGATCTCGAGCGCGTTGATGAGTTCGGCCTCCCAATAGGCCCTGCGGCGGGGCTCGTTCCAGGCCAGCGCGGCGAGCGCGGGAAACACTGGCCGCATGTGGTTTTGCTGCACCAGCGGGTCGCCATAGGCGCTCTCGACGCCCCACAGCGCCAGCAGGGTGCCGCGCTCGACGCCGAAGTCGAGCTCCAGGCGCGCAAACAGCGCGGCATTCTTCTGCAGCGCCTGCTTGCCGGCGATGATGCGCCAGTCCGACACGCGGCGGTTGATGTACTGCCAGATCTGTTCGCTGAATTCGGGCTGGTCGCGCAGCTGCGCGAACACGCTCATGTCCGGCTCCAGCCGGTCCATCACGCGCGAATAGGTTTCGTCCGAAATTCCGCGCGCCGCCGCGCGCTGGCGAAAATTCTCGCGCCACTGATCGAAGCCCGGCGGCGCGGCGGTGGCCGGGAAGGGCGACACCAGCGCAGCCGCGGCGCCTACGCCGATGCAAAGCATGGCGCGGCGCGACGGGCTGGGAGAATCGGCGAGCGGCATGACGGCGAGTTTAGGACCGGTTGCGGCCGAATTGAATCCCGGCAATTGCGAAATCCGGGCTTGCGGCTATTCGCCCTCGTGGGCCGCGGCCGGCGGC
>JBKQQE010000172.1:0-6649 GCA_052326245.1 Xanthobacteraceae bacterium
GAGGTTACGTTTGAAGCCCATAACTGGGGGCAGCATAGGTTTGAATTTCGAGCGTTCTGGAATGGGCTCTCGGATCTCCAGGTCGAAACTGTCAGGATCAGTATGGTGTCGCCGACGCGGTGACACCCCGTCGAAGCCCGAGGTCTCATTCGGAGCGGACCACGCGATCCAGACAAGGACGCCTACGTCAGGGTGAAATCGCCGCCTTGAACTCCGGCACGGCATCCTTCAGCACGCCCTCGATCACGGCGCGATCCTCGGTTTCCACCGCCGTCGCCAGCGCCGCAAGCCACGGCGAAAAGGTCTGGGTGGCGCACCGCAGCCACTTTTACCAGCGCGCCACCGACAACGGATACCGGGTGATCGAGGTGGTGGGCGAGGTGTTCGGCCTCAATATCGCACTGGCGACGCTGGCGGCCGTTTCGCTGGTGCTGCCCTCGCCGCTCGCGCAGGCACTACTGTTGGCCGCCGGCGCCGGCGCCGTGGCGATCGTGCTGTTGCGTTTCAACGCCCGGAAAATGTCGAACTAATATCCCGCCAACTAGGTTCGCCGAGACGATCGGGTATCTGAGCCCGATTTCGAACGACAAGCTGAATTTGCCTGAGCGGGCGTCGACCGTTCTTGCGGTTACGCCGATTTTGCAAACGTGTTGCGGCGCTTTCTCAATCTTAGATTGACGGTATTATTTCACCTTAACCTACTTCATTTTGGCAAAACGAACCCAAATTTATTGAGAAGAATCAACGTTTTTTGCCGCGCTCGGACGTCGACGAGACGGAACGCCGCGGATGACTGCATTTCAGTCAATTTTTTGAAATCCTAGTGGCACGCGAGGTTTATGCGCGACCCTTATCTCTGCCGCGCAGCCCAGACCTTTTGCGCAGCGATTCGTCCGTAAGAAAATTTTGTTTGCTGAGCAGAGCGGCATTCCGGCGACGTCAGACTTCCGCCGCCTTGAACTCCGGCACGGCATCCTTCAGCACGCCTTCGATCACCGCACGATCCTCGGTTTCCACCGCCGTCGCCAGCGCCGCAAGCCAGCCGCGCAGCACCTCCAGCGGCGGTTCGTTGGGCCGCGCCGCGACGATGCCGGCCATGCCGATATCGGCGGTCGGCTCCTGCTGCGCGAACAGGATTTCGTGCAGCCGCTCGCCGGGCCGCACGCCGGTGAACACGATCTCGATGTCGTAGCCCGGCTGCAGTCCCGACAGCCGGATCATGCGCTCGGCGAGCTCGACGATCCTGACCGGCTGCCCCATGTTGAGAACGTAGACCGACACGTCCGGCCGCTGCGGCTGCAGCGCGTGGGTGGCGGCCGTCACCACCAGGTCACAGGCCTCGCGGATGGTCATGAAGTAGCGCACCATGTCGGGATGGGTCACGGTGACGGGGCCGCCGGCCTCGATCTGCGCCTTGAACTTCGGCACCACCGAGCCGTTCGACGCCAGCACGTTGCCGAACCGCACCGAAATCAGCCGCATCGGCGGCCGGCCGTTGCCCTTGCTCTTCAGCGCGCGGTCGAGCGCCTGGCAATACATTTCCGCGAAGCGCTTGGTGAGGCCCAGCATCGACACCGGCTCGATCGCCTTGTCGGTCGAGATCATCACCATGGCGTCGGCGCCGGCGGCGATCGCGGCATCGGCCACATTGACCGAGCCGAAGATGTTGGTCTTGACGCCCTCGGCCCAGTCGCGCTCGAGGATCGGCACGTGCTTCAGCGCCGCGGCGTGGAACACGATGTTGGGCTTGAAATCGGTCAACAGCCGCATGATGCGGGCGCGATCGCGGATGTCGGCGATCCGGCCTTCGAGCGCTGCCGCGGGGGCACGCGCCGCCAGCTGCTCCATCACCGCGTGCAGCGCCGGCTCGGAGTTCTCGATCACCAAGAGCCGCGCCGCGCCGAAGGTCACGACCCGCTCGCAGATCTCCGAGCCGATCGAGCCCCCGCCCCCGGTCACCACCACGGACTTGCCCTTCACCAACGCCTCGAGCCGGCCGTAGTCGATCTTGACGCTCGGCCGCAGCAGCAGGTCCTCGACCGCCACCGGCGCCAGCTGCGGGGTGTCGCGGCTCTCCTCCAGCGACGGCAGCCGCGAGACCTTGAGGCCGAGCTTGCGCGACCGCGTCAGCACCGATTCCGGCTGCACCTCGGGGTCGAACGCCGACGGCAGCATGATGACGCGATCGATCGGCTTCTGCCGGCGCGCGAAGTCGGCGACCACGTCGTCGAGATCGTCGATGCCGCCGAGCACCGGAAGCCCGCGGATCGACTGCCCGCGATCCGACGGCGAGGGCGACAGCACGCCCACCGGCCACAGCCGCTTCACCGCGCCGTTCTCGATGCCGCGCAGCAGCACCTCGGCGTCCGCCGCCCGCCCGATCAGCAGCGTCGGCGCCGCGTCGACGATGCGGGCCTGGTTGCGGGTGCGGGTGTAGCGAAAATAGCGGTAGGCCAGCCGCGCGCCGCTGAGGAAGAAGATCTCCACGAAGAAGTAGAGAATGATGGTGATCTTGCCGAGGAAGAAGGTGCCGTACATGTTCGGCGCCAGGAAGATATAGTCCAGCACCAGCAGCGAGAGCGCCAGCACCGCCGACGCCTTGACGATGTTGAGCAGGTCCGGAAACGAAATGAAGCGCCATTTCGTCGTCGTCAGCCCGAACAGGTGGCAGACCACGAAGCTCAGCGCGACGAAATAGGGCAGCATCCACAGCAGCAGCGGCACGCGCGCGGTCAGGCTTCCGCCCTCGAACCGCAGCCCGACCGTCACCAGCACGGCGGCGGCGGTGGCGAGCGCGTCGTGCGTCGCCATCAGCCAGTTGCGCCAGGTCATTGCGCGAAGGCGCATCATCAGGTCACGGCCCTTTCGTCCGGCGCGCGGGCAGCCGCGGCGGCGCGCCGGCGCAGCGCCATCCCGCCGGCGACGCCGACGCCGAGCACATACATCCAGCCTTCGTGAAAGTCGAACAAATGCGAGTTGAGCAGCGAACTCACCATGTTCTGCACGACGACGACGAGCCCGGTCCACCCCGCCAGCGTGGCGGCGCCGCCGGCGGCGCTAAACAGCAGCAGGTGGCAAATCCACATCGCGTAGAGCACGACGCACCCGAGAAGCCCCCACTGCACCGCGACGTTGAGCGTCTGGTTGTGCGGGTTGCCGATCACCTCGGCGGAAACGCCGCTCTTGCCGAGCGCATCCTGCACGAACAGCGCCTTGGTCGAGCCGGTGCCGTTGCCGAACAGCGGCGCGGCGGCGACGAACTTCAGCGACTTGCGCCAGTATTCCAGGCGCTCGCCGGTCGATGTCCCGGCATTGCTGTCGCGGTAGGCCTGGTATTCGGTGGCGATCGCGCCGACCCGCTCCCGCAGCACCGGCGAGGTCAGCCAGACCGCGGCGCCCGCGACCAGCGCCGCGGCGAGCAGCGCCGCCATGGCGCGGGCGCGCAGATGCACCAGCCCGAACAGCACCACCAGCACGGGCAGGTAGACCAGCGCGGTGCGCGCCGACACCACGAACATCATGTTGGCGAAGAACGCCAGGATCAGCGCCGCGCAGCCGGCCGCCAGCGCCAGCCGCCGGGCCCGCAACAGCGCCAGCGCCGGCGCCAGCAGCGCGAACATGCACAGCGTGAACTCCTGGCTCTGGTCGATGTAGTTCTTGACCGGTACGCCCGGACTGATGGTCGGCACGATCTTGAGCGACGGCGCGAACAGCACCACCCACGACAGCGCCAGCAGCAGCACGCAGGATGCCGCGAACGCCGCCAGCGCCCACAGGCCGCGCTGCGAGCGTTCGAAATGGTAGAGCAGCAGCGGGATGGCGCCGAGCTTGGCGACCGGGTTGATGCCGTGCAGCCGCTCCGCCCAGCTGCTGTCCGCCCACAGCGTGCCGACGATGGCGAGCCCGACAAAGGCGAGCGGCAGCGCGCTCGCCGGGCGGCGCAACGAGCGCGCCAGCGCGCGCCAGTCGAGCGTCGGGACCAGCGCGACCAGCCACAGCGTCATGAAAATGCCGGTGGCCGAGGTCGACCACGGCAGCGACGCCGCGACCATCGCCGCCAGCGCGTCGACGTTGCGCAGCCGCACCGCCGGATCGCGCCACCACCAGCGCGCCGCGCCCGAAGCCAGCGCTCCGGCGGCGGGTGAGGACGCGCTCGACGTCATTGGCCGCCCTCGCGGGCGCGCGCCACCAGCGACGTGGTGCTGAAACCCTCGAGAATGTCGATCAGCACGACGCTGCCGCCATGGGCTTCCACCACCTCGTGGCCGACCACCTGCTCGCGGGTATAGTCGCCGCCCTTGACGAGAACGTCGGGCCTGATCCGCGTGATCAGGTCGAGCGGGGTGTCCTCGGCGAACAGCACCACGAGGTCGACCGCCTCCAGCGCGGCCAGCACCTCGGCGCGGGCGCGCTCGTGCTGCACCGGCCGTCCCTCGCCCTTGAGACGCTTGACCGAGGCATCGCTGTTGAGGCCGACGATCAGCCGGTCGCAGGCGGCGCGCGCCTGGGTCAGCACCTTGACGTGGCCGGGATGCAGGATGTCGAAACAGCCGTTGGTGAAGCCGATGCGCTGGCCCTGCTGCCGCCACTCCTCGACCCGGGCCGCCAGCGCGGCGTCGTCGGAGGCGATCTTCTCCTCGGCCGCGAGCGAGGCGTGCGGCAGGATCCGCCGGCGCAGTTCGGCGAGCGACACCGTCGCGGTGCCCTGCTTGCCCACCGCGACCGCGGCCCCCGCGGTGGCGAGCCGCAGCGCGGTCGGCCAGTCGGCGCCGGCGGCGCGCGTCACCGCCAGCACCGCCGCCACCGTGTCGCCGGCGCCCGACACGTCGCGCACCTTCACCGGCAGCGCCGGAACGTGCACCGGCTCGCCGTCGCGCGGCAGCAGCGTCATGCCGTGCTCGCTCAGCGTCACCAGCATGGCCTCGCAATCGGCAAGCAGCATCAGGTCGCGCGCCGCGGTCGCCATCTCGGCGTCGGTCGCGGCCCGGCTGCGGCTGGCTTCCGCGAACTCCTTGCGGTTGGGCGTCAGCAGCGTGGCGCCGCGGTAGATCGCAAAATTGGCGCTCTTCGGATCGACGATCACCGGCTTGCCGAGCTTGCGCGCGGCGTCGATGACGTTGCGGATCACGCGGGCCGTCAGCACGCCCTTGGCATAGTCCGACAAGAGCACGATATCGGCGCGCGGCAGCGCCGCCAGCGCCGCCGCGATCAGCGCGGTCTCGACCTCGCCGTCGGCGGGCGCCGCGCGCTCCCAGTCGGCGCGCAGCATATGGGTCGAGAAATGCTCGGACACGTAGCGCACCTTGCGCGTGGTCGGCCGCGTCGGATCGACCACGATGTTGGGTTCGATCAGCGGGTGGCGGGCCAGCTCGGCGTCGAGCGCGGCGGCGGCGGCGTCCTTGCCCGCGAGGCCGACGAAGATGCAGCGCGCGCCGAGGCCGGCGACGTTGCGCGCGACGTTGCCCGCGCCGCCGATGCCGCTCTCGCTGCGGCGGACCGCGATCACCGGCGCCGGCGCCTCCGGCGAGATCCGCGACACCTCGCCATAGACGAACTCGTCGAGCATCAGGTCGCCGACGCACAGCACCGTCTGCCGGACCATGGCGTGCGCCAGCGCCTCAAAATCGAACATGCGAGCGTCCGTTTTCCATTATTTTAAAGAGCACGGTCAGCGGTAGCGGTCGGCCTGGTCGAGGAAGCCCCTGACATAGGCCCCGACGGCATCCTCGAGCGGCGTGAAGCCGCCATTATAGCCCGCGGCGCGCAGCCGATCGACGCTCGCCTCGGTGAAATACTGGTAGCTGCCGCGAATCTGCTCGGGCATGTCGATGTACTCGATATTGGGGCGGGCGCCGAGCGCCGCATAGGCCGCCAGCATGAGGTCGCGGAAGCTGCGCGCCGCGCCGCTGCCGACATTGAACAGGCCGCTGACGGAGCGCCGCGACAACAGCCACATCATCACCCGCACCACGTCGTCGACGTAGATGAAATCGCGCCGCTGGTCGCCGTCGGCGATGCCGTCGCGATGCGACTTGAACAGCTGCACCGGACGGCCGGACTTCACATCGTCGAAACGCCGCGCCAGCACGCTTGCCATCGCGCCCTTGTGATACTCGTTGGGTCCGAACACGTTGAAGAACTTCAAGCCGGCCCATTGCGGCGGCATCTTGTCGGCGGTCTCGAACCGGTTCACCACCGCCATGTCGAACAGGTGCTTGCTCCAGCCGTACAGGTTCATCGGCCGCAGCCGCTGCAGCGCGGCGACGGTGCCGTCGTCGGCAAACCCCTGCGCGCCGTCGCCATAGGTCGAGGCCGACGAGGCGTAGATCAGCGGCGTGGCGTTCGCCGTGCACCAGTCGAGCAGCTTCAGCGACAGGCGGAAATTGGTGTCGATCACGAGGTCGCCGTCGGTGGCGGTGGTCTCGGAGATGGCGCCGAGATGAATGACGGCCTCGAGCCGCCGGCCGGCCAGCCAGTGCATCAGCTCCGCCGGCGGCACCACGTCGGCGAGCTGGCGCTTGGCCAGGTTGCGCCATTTGCCGTCGCTGCCGAGCACGTCGCACACCGCCACGTCCGCCCGGCCGGCGTCGTTCAACGCGGCGACCAGGTTCGACCCGATAAAGCCGGCTCCGCCGGTGACCAACAGCAT